>JACMJD010000293.1 GCA_014380825.1 Phycisphaerae bacterium
GTGTTCATCCCGATGCTCGATGGCTTGAATCGCGAAGGCATCGATTATCGCGGCGTGCTTTACGCGGGCCTGATGCTCACGAACAACGGGCCGAAGGTTCTGGAGTTCAACTGCCGCTTCGGTGATCCGGAAACTCAGCCGCTGATGATGCGACTCAAAAGCGATCTGCTTCCGACGATGCTCGCCGTGTCCGAGGGCCGACTCGATCAAATCGAACTGAACTGGGACCCGCGGCCAGCGCTGTGCGTCGTCGCTTCCAGTCGCGGATATCCCGGCGCCTACGAATCCGGCAAGGTGATCACGGGAATCGAGCAGGCCGACGCGATGCGCGACGTGAAAGTCTTCCACGCCGGCACGGTGCAACGCGAGCACGGCGGGCCGATTCTCACCAACGGCGGGCGCGTGCTGGCGGTGACGGCGATCGCCGACACGATCGTCGAGGCGCAAAGAAAAGCGTACGAAGCGATCGGCAAGATCCAGTTCGACGGCATGCACTATCGAAAAGACATCGGTCACCACGCCATCCGCGGAGTTTGATTGTCCAATCAAAAAGGTGTGACATTCACCGCGCCGCGACCGGGTGATATCGGTTGGATCATCCATCGCCACGGCGTGCTTTACGCCCGCGCAGACGTGGCGGCTCGGCCTGTATCACGGGCGTCCCGCCCGTGCGAACAGCGGACCACGGGCGAGACGGCCGTAATACTATTTCGCTTCGACCAGCGAAACGTCATCGACATCTACAATCGTCTTCGACGGCGTGAGCGTGTGAATCCACACGCGGACCTTAGCGGTTTCCGCCGGCGCAGTGCCGCGCAGGGTGTACTGTTTCCACTCGCCGCCCTTGATCTTCACGAGGATGTCGTTCTTCAGTTCGAGCTTCGTGAGTTGCTTGCCGCTGGCGTCGAAGAACTGGATGTGGATGGCGCCGCCGCTGCCGGACATTTCGCGCGCCCAGGCCCGTACGAGATACGTTCTGCCGACGGTGGCGGGCACCGGGCGGCTGCCAAAGGACGAACCCTTGTCGGCGGATTCGTCGCTGACGCGCAATCCGAGCTGCCCGCCGTGTGCGGCCTCGGGTTTTACCTGGCTCATGCCGTTGTCTTTACCGATCCAACCGTTCACGCCGCCCTCGAAGTTACCGTTGGTGACGAGCGATTCCTCGTCCGCCGGAGCGGTCGTTGGTTCGGCGAACATGAGGATCGCGCTGAGGAGTTGGAGATACATCATCACGAATCCACCTTGATCAAGTTGCGCTTCGACGATTGCTCGAAGCGAGTCGCCACAGCGCTTCGTGCGGTGTGACGTTCGATGCGCTGGCGATTTCTTCGATCGGTAAATCGTCGCCAAGCAGCACAACTTCGTCGCCGGCGTGATCGTTCTTGCCGATCTCGACGAACGACGTCTGCATGCCGCACTCGACGACGCGGCGAGCCTGTCCGTTGATGCGACACGGGCCCGGTCGCACGCCGGCAGTGAATCCACCGGCGATGACACCGTGCCGGCCCGTGGATGAAACGAACCCACCGTAACCGGTCGGGCCGATCGTGTCGCGCGCCTCAAGCAGACGGGTAGTGACGTGAACCGCATCGCGGTACAGCGCCAAACCCGGTCGCACCGCGTCAAGTCGCGCTTCGGGAACATCCAGCAACGACGATGCGGCGGCATGCAGCCGAAGATTCTTGGCTGCGCACCAGTCTGCAAGCATGCGTGCGTGTTCAACACGCGTGGCGTGGGTGAATGCTTCATCAATCTCGCCCGCGCGGATGACGTCGTCAATCCGCTCGCGCGGACACGCGAAACGCTGCTGACCCGTATCGACGACGAGCACCCCTCGCGCACTGCGAAGTCGTTCCGCTTGCCGCACATTCCACACGGCGGGGCGGACGTTGTGTGATCGATAATCTTCCGCGGAGATCGATTCATCCAGCGCAATTGCGATCGTCGATTTTCCGGTGTCCCGAGTCCCGGCATCAATCGCCTCACCCAGGCTGAAGCAATAAAAGCTATCCACCAGCTCGCTCAACGCCATCGTGACGTCGCGCGCGCCCAACCCGTACGCTTGGGCTTTGATCACGGCAATCACGGGAACTTTGGTCTGGTGAATGATGCGCTGCGCGTTGGCGCGCACGCGGTTCAAGTCGATCTGTGCCTCGGGGAATTGGCTCGGTCGCACGGGCGCATTATAGTCGGACGACAATGCGATGGGTGTTTCCTCTGATCGTCGTCGTGTTGTGGCTCGCGCATGTCGCGAACGGCCAATCGACGACACCTGCGACAACGCAAGCATCTCGCACCGGGCGAATCGTTTTGGAGTATCCGTTTCCGCCCGCGAGTGAATACAACAAGCTCGTCGGCGCCGTGTCGAAGTGTTATGGGTTGCCGGTTCCGGGGAAGTCGTATCACGAACTCCGATCGCTCGTGCTGTCGCCGGATGGCCGGTCAAAACCTGCGGCGCCAGACGCTTCGACGCTTCAGCTCGATCCGAACACCGAGAAATACAACGCATACTTCCCGAACGATTACCAGCGCGACGGGAAACCGTTTGGACTGTTGGTGTGGATTGCGCCCGAGTCTGGTGCGGCGCTTCAACTGGCCTGGCGGAAGGTGCTCGACGATCATTCGATCATCTTCATCGAGCCTCGCGACGCGCCGAACGAATCGCATTCGGTCTGGCGCGTGTTCATGGCGCTGGAGACCGTTCGCAACGCCAAGCGCGAATTCAACATCGATCCCGATCGCGTGTACGTCGCGGGATTATCCGGCGGCGGACGCATCAGCAGTCATACGGCGGTGTTCTTTCCGGAAGTATTCGGCGGCGCGTTCTGCATGGTCGGCTGCAACTTCTACCGCGACGTGCCGGCGGAAGAAAAGGGAATGATCTATCCCGGGTTCTGGCCGAACCCGGTCATGAACTCGATCAAGCTGGCGCGGGCGAACAGCCGCCTGGTGCTGCTGACCGGCTCGCGCGATTACAACAAGCCCAGCACGAAGGCGGCGTACGATGCGTTCGTTAAAGAGCAGTGGAAACATGTAGCGTATCTTGAGGTGCCGGAGCTCGGCCATCAGTTTCCGAATGCGGAATGGTTTGAAAAGGGCATCAACTTTCTCGACGCTCCATTGTTCGCTAGCGCAGAGGATACGTATGCGCGCGGGATCGAGCTGGAGAACAAGAAAAAGCTCGGCGACGCGTGTCTCGCATATGAAAGTGCGGCACGACACGGTAAAGACGCGGCGTTTGTCGCGGACGCGAGGCAACGTGCAAGCGCGATACGAACCAAGTACAAGCAACAACTCGTGCGTGCGAACGAGTTAATCGAGCAGAAGAAGCTCGATCAGGCCGCATCGCTCGTGCGACAGGTTCGTACCGAGTATGGCGCGATGTCGAACGATGATGTGACGGCATTTTTGGAAACGATCCGCACCCGCCGCTCACCAACCAAGTCTGGCGTTTGAAGGGAAACGAGAAAACAGAAATGGCAAACAACTACGAACCCGATCCGAAGTTGAAATTCACGTTCGGCCTATGGACCGTCGGCAACACTGGCCGCGATCCGTTTGGCGAGCCGACGCGCGAGAAGCTTTCCGTCCGGCAGATTCTCGATCTGCTGGGTGAAGTGAACGCCTACGGCGTGAATTTTCACGACAACGATGCCATCCCGATCGACGCGTCGCCTGATGAGGCGAAGCGGATCATCAAAGATTTCCGCGCGGGCATGAAGGACAATGATCTCGTCTGTCCAATGGCGACGACAAACCTGTTTGCCGATCCGGTGTTCAAAGACGGCGCGTTCACGAGCAACAACGCCCGCATCCGCGCGCTGGCCATCCAGAAAGCGATGAAAGGCATGGATTACGGCGCCGATCTCGGCGCGAAGATCTACGTCTTCTGGGGCGGCCGCGAAGGCACCGAATCGGATGCGACCAAAAACCCGATCGACGCGATCAAGCGTTTCCGCGAGGCCATCAACTTCCTCTGCGAATACAACATCCAGCAGAAATACGGCTACAAGTTTGCCTTCGAAGCCAAGCCCAACGAACCCCGCGGCCACATGTATTTCGCGGTCACCGGTTCGTATCTCGCGCTCATTCCCACGCTCGATCACCCCGACATGTGCGGCGTAAACCCCGAAGTCGCCCACGAGCACATGGCCGGCTTGAACTTCGTCCACCACGTCGCGCAGGCGCTGGAAATGGGCAAGCTGTTTCACATCGATTTGAACGACCAGGAATTCGGAAGATACGATCAGGATTTCCGTTTCGGTCAGGTCAGCATCAAGCACGCGTTCTTCCTGGTGAAGCTGCTGGAAGACAACAGATACAACGGCTCGCGGCATTTCGACGCGCACGCGCTGCGCACGAGCGACAATGAAGATGTGAGAGCATTCGCTCGCGGGTGCATGCGGACGTACATGATCCTGCGGGAAAAAGCAGCGAGATGGAATGCGGACAAGGAGATTCAGGGGTTGCTGAAAGAGATCAACGTGGAAGATTCTGCGATGTCGAAGCTCACTCGCAAATTCAGCGCGGACAATGCGAAGAAATTGCAGGGTGCGCCGCTGGATCGAATCGAGCTCGCGAAGGCGCGGTTACCGTATGAGGAGTTGGATCAGTTGACGATGGAAGTGTTGATGGGGGTTCGGTGATTGAAATTTTCCCGGATGGTTTTCCTTTTCCTAAGAAGACCCATTCGGGGACATATGGAAGCTCCATCCCGCGCTTCCAAAAGATTCCGCGATGATCCGGGAAGTAAGTCGAAAGCAGATAGTCATAGTGACTTCTCTCGACGACGCGCTTCCGACTTCCACTCTCGACAAACCAAGTCCGTCCATCGATTCCCGTCCATCTCCCGAGAAATAA
>JACMJD010000294.1 GCA_014380825.1 Phycisphaerae bacterium
ACACCGCCGATGGTGGAACGGCGCGCGAATTCGCGCGCAGCGTGCAAGCCGGCATGGTCGGCATCAACGTGCCGATTCCAGTGCCGATGGCGTTTCACTCGTTCGGAGGCTGGAAACGATCGATGTTCGGCGATCACCACGCGTACGGCGAGGAAGGTGTTCGCTTCTACACGCGTTACAAATCGGTGATGCAGCGCTGGCCCGATGCCGCAGCTAGTAAGGGGCCGGAGTTTGCGATGCCGGTGAACAAATAACCACCATCGCCCGGTAGTTCGGCTAGCCCTACTCGCCCGAACTCGAGCGTGCGATATCAGATGCTTGGCGTGAACGTCCGCGCGGTCAACTAAGGGGAGAAAGATGGACAAGTCGCGCTCTGTGAACGGCATCACGGGTCATGCGCTGGTGTTGGGCGGCTCGGGTGGCCTAGGCGCCGAAATCGCGCGCACGCTAGCGGCAAGCGGCGCGTCGGCAGTGTCGTTCACTTACGGCCGCAACAAGAAAGCAGCTGATGATCTGGTTGCCGAGTTGCGTGCTGATGGCGTGAAGTCGTTTGCCGCGCCGGTCGATCTCAGTGACGAACAAATGTTCAACAAGGTTTTGGACGATGCAGTCGCAGCCGTTGGCGAGGAAGTCTCGCTCGCGGTCAACTCGATTGGAGTTTCGCCCAACGTTCCGATCGAGCAGCAAACGCTCGATGGCCCCGACGGTTGGCGCCGCGTATTCGAAATCAACGTATTCGGATGCTTCGTCAGCACGCGTGCAATTGCGGAGCGGATGAAGGCGCGCGGCGTGCAGGGTTCGATCGTATTAATCACGTCGACCAACGGCATCAATTCGCAGTCGCAGATATCAACACACTACGATTCGTCCAAAGCTGCGCAGGGCCACATGATGAAGATCTTCGCCGAACACTACGCACCGTCCGGTATCCGCATCAACGGCGTCGCGCCGGGATGGATCGAAACCAGCATGAACGACACGTTGCCCCCCGACGAACGCGCGAAGGAGATCAGCAAGATCTGGGCACGCCGTTTCGCCGCGCCACATGAAATCGCATCGTTCGTCGTCTTTGTCGGCGGCAGCGGCGGCTCGTACGCAGTCGGGCAGAACTTCATGGTGGACGGCGGCTACCGCTAAGTTCCGCTGATGGCCAAACGCGCCGGAGGTGGTTCGGGACCCGCAGAAAAGTAGGCAGTCTCTCTTCGGCCTCGGCCGCACCACCGCTTCTACGGTCAATGAAACCAAGGAAGAGTGAGAAAAGCTTTCACTATGAAAGCGTTTGCCAGGTCGACAAAGAACGATCCCGCCAATGCAATCAGCAGAAATGCCTTCGGCGACGGCCCGTAGCGCGAAGCCACACCGTCCATCGTCGCCATCGCGACGGGCATCGAGCTCAACCCGAATCCTAAAAATCCGCCGACGGTAACGGCCGCGTCATAGTCACGGCCGAGCCAACGAAACAGCAGCAGGGCGCCAATCAGCGTCGTCACAAGCACCTGAATCACTACGTTGGCCATTAAAGGTCCAATTGCCGCTCCCAACGTCCATAGCTTCAGGCTCATCAGGAACATCACTAGAAACGCCTGCAACGCGATTTCTCCGCCGCGCTCGATCGCGGTGAAGTCGAGCTTGGCGCCGAACGCGTCGCCAACATTGGTGATCGCGACCCCGACCAGCATGGCGGTGAGAAAACCCGGCAACACGAATCCGGCTTCTTTCGCCCACCCGTTGAACGCATCTCCGACGAGCACTGCAACCACGATCAGCAGCAATGACAGCATCACCGTTGCAATCGGCGGTGCGACCACTGGCGTAGCCGCTTCCGGTGCGACCCAGCTTGCAGGCGATCGTCCGGCGGGGCCATGCAATTTCTTTCGCTCGATCAGCCAGCCGGTGATGGGGCCCGACACGATGGCGCCGACGACGACCGCGAGCGTCGCGGCCGCGACGGCGATTTCCGGCGCACGCTCCAGCCCCATCGCCTGGGCTTCCTTCGCCCACGCCG
>JACMJD010000295.1 GCA_014380825.1 Phycisphaerae bacterium
CTTCAGGCTTTTCAACAGCACTTGCTGCGCGAGCTGCGCGACACCAGTTACGAACCTGCATTCGCACTGATGGATTTGAAAGAACGGCCGCTCGTCGCGACGATCAACTTCATGTCGCCGCCCACTGAAATGGATCGCCTTGCCGTCGCGCTGTGCGACCGAGCTTTTGCGGCGGCGTATTTTCGTACACACAACCTCGCGTAATGATTCTTGGCTGGAATCTGTTCATTCGCCTCGTCATAATCGTGGCCGAACCGCGGTTGATTGAACAACCGATACATTCGGCACGACCGACATATCTTGCCAGCCGCGATGGGCATTGCGCTTCGTTCGCTCGCAGATTGGGTTGTTAATCTTGCGGGCGCGTCTACTCTTCCTCCGCCGGAGGAAGTGCCGAATGGATCGTCAGTCAATACGTAGTTTCGCCGCGCGCACCCGAGCGATCATGGAGGTCTTCGAACCTCGCCTGATGCTCTCGGTGCTTCCCAGCGGCTTTGTTGAAACCGAACACCTCAACGGCCTGGCCAGCCCGACGTCGATGGCGATCGCGCCGGACGGCCGCGTGTTTGTCGCGCAGCAGAACGGCATCATCCGGCTGATCAAGAACGACGTCGCGGTGACGCAACGCGTCGCGACGATCACCGTTGACTCGTTCAGCGAACGCGGGCTCGTCGGCATCGGTCTCGATCCGGAATTCTCCAGCAACAATTATCTCTACGCTTATTACACAGCGACCACGCCGACGTCGCACAACCGCGTGAGCCGATTCACGCTCGCCGGCGATGTCGTGGCGGCCAACAGTGAACTCATCCTGCTCGACCTGCCCAGTGTCGGCCTCGGCGAGTGGCACATGGGCGGCGGCATCCATTTCGGCGCCGACGGCAAGCTCTATGTCGGCGTCGGCGACCAGCAGGACACCACCACGCCGCAGTCGCTCAACTCGCCGTTCGGAAAGATTCTCCGGCTGAACCTCGACGGCTCAATCCCGACGGACAATCCGTTCTTCAACACGACCACCGGCGTGAACCGCGCGATCTGGGCGTACGGTCTGCGCAACCCGTACACTAGTGCGTTTCAACCGGGCACGGGCTTGTATTACGTCAACGACGTCGGCGCCGATTCGTGGGAAGAAGTTAATCAAGGTGTCGCCGGCTCAAACTACGGCTGGCCGAACACCGAAGGGCCGACATCGAATCCGAACTACCGCTCGCCGGTTTACTCGTATCAGCACGGTAACGATTGCGCGATCACCGGCGGCGATTTCTACAACCCGGCCACCGTGCAGTTCCCGCCGCAGTACACCGGGAAGTATTTCTTCATGGACTTCTGCGCCGGCACGATCAAGACGCTCGATCCGGTGACGAAGCAGGTCGCCGGCTTTGCGAGCGGGATCAATTTTCCCAACGACATGCGCGTCGCGTCGGATGGCAGCCTCTATTACATCAGCCGCGGCGACGAGACCGGCGGGCAACCGCTGACGGGCCGCGTGTACAAAATCCGTTACACCGCCAGCGTCAGCCCGTGGATCAACACGCAACCCAAGCCGCAAACCGTCGCCGCCGGTGAGACCGCGGCGTTCAGCGTCGTCGCGTCGGGTCCGGCCCCGTTGAGTTATCAGTGGTTTCGAAACGACGCGCCGATTTCCGGGGCAACCAATTCAACCTATTCGCTCGTGACAACATTGCTCGACAACAACGCGCAGTTCAAAGTGCGCGTGAGCAACAACAACGGCAACGTCACCAGCATGGTCGCGAACCTGAAGGTCGTCGCCGGCGCGCGACCGAGCGCTACCTTCACCTCGCCGGCAGCGAACTTGCTGTATCGCGGCGGCGACACGATCCAATACGCCGCGCTCGCGACCGACAACGAAGACGGCACGTTGCCTGCATCCGCGTATGTCTGGCAAGTCGACCTGCATCACGGCAC
>JACMJD010000296.1 GCA_014380825.1 Phycisphaerae bacterium
ACCAAGCCGGAGGTTTCCGATCTCCCCACCGCGCACGCGATGCCACGCATCGTCGGCCAGGTGAAATTCGAGAACGTCACGTTCGGGTACAACCCCGAACGGCCAGTTCTGCACAACATCAACTTCACGGCCGAATCGGGACAGATGTTCGCGCTGGTTGGCTCTACCGGCAGCGGGAAGAGCAGCATTGTCTCGCTGATCGCGCGCTTCTATCAGCCGCAGCAGGGTCGCGTGCTGATCGACGGAACCGATATCCGCCACGTCACCGGCGAATCGCTGCACAAACAGATGGGGCTGGTGCTTCAGGTGAATTATCTGTTCACGGGCACGGTGATGGAGAACATTCGCTACGCCCGGCCGGAAGCGACCGAAGAAGACGTGATCCGCGCGTCGAAGGAAATCGGCAGCTACGACGCGATCATGTCATTGCCGGATGGCTTCACCAACGAAGTCGGCGAACGCGGCGCGAGCATGAGCCTCGGCCAGCGACAATTGATCTGCTTCACGCGCGCGTATCTTGCGGACCCGCGCATCTTCATGCTGGACGAGGCCACCAGCGCCGTCGATACGGCGACCGAAATGCTCGTGCAGGAGTCGCTGGAAAAACTGCTCGCCGGCCGAACCACGTTCGTCGTCGCGCATCGGCTCAGCACGATCATGAAGGCCGATAACATTCTCGTGATCGACCACGGACGCATCATCGAGCAAGGCACGCATCGGCAATTGCTTGATGCCAACGGGAAATACGCGCATCTGTATCGCCAGTTCGTGCTTCACGGCGCGTAACTTCTGCTTTCTTGCTTTGTTAAACCTGATAACCGCCGAATCGCTCAACTGGGATTGAGCCGAGCCGATACGAACGTATGCGACGGCACAACAAGTCTACGCGGGCTGCGGGCGTCTCGATGATTTATTGTCTTATCGCGATGACCGCGGTCACCGGATTCATCTCGATGGGAGTCGACGTTGGACGCGTCCAACTCGCCAAGACCGAACTCCAATGCGCCGCGGATGGCATCGCGCGTTATGCGGCGACGGGAGTCCTTAACGGAACTGCGGACAACAAAGCCAAGGCGGTCGACACCGACTATCTGGTCGATGGCGTTCAACTGAAGTTGAAGAACGGCGACATCGACGTGGGCGTCTGGGATTCAGCAACGAAGACGTTTACCGTAACGAACACCAACCCCAATGCTGTGCGCATCATCGCGCGGAGATTGCAGTCGCGCGACACCGGGGTGCCCACCATCTTTATGCGGCTGATGGGTCAGAACTACGTGGACATTCAAGCCACCGCGATCGCGACGTATGTGACAGGCACGACCACGACGCTGACCGCGCCGTCGAAGGGAAATCCGTGGCTTGCGGGAATGCCCAACGGCACAGTTGGAAACACATTTGACTCCGCGCCGAATAACTCTCCATCGCAGGTCACGGGAATTACCATGACGCCGGGCGCAACGCTCAACTTTGGCTTCACCGGGAGCGCAAGCTATTATCCCGGCACGCAGCCGTTTGATCCGGACGGCAACCCCGGGTGGATCATCAACAACTACGCCGGCCGCGAGCACGGGAAGTCTCAGTTGTATGCGCCACTGACGGCGGTGGTTGGCGTTTTCCTGAACGACACGCAGCCGAACCTCGCCGGTGCGCCCCCCGCTGATTTGGATTTCACTTCGCCCGCCAGTCGCGACTTCGCGACGTTAACGCCCGCGCTCCGCCAGCCGTTCTTCATCGGAAACGGCATGCGTGCCGACGGAACCACGCTGCAAAACTTCGTCGTCCCCGCCGGCGCGACGCGCCTATATCTGGGGATCATGGACGGCCAGCAGTGGAGCGATAACAGCGGCGCGCTCACGTCGACTGTCGTCAAACCCACGCAGATCACGACCGTCAAGTGAGGCGAACGACTGGCTCGTTGAACCGAATGCCGCTGATCTCTGTCAGTAAAGGGGAGTTAACCATGATGCGATCAACCATGGCAAACGGTAAGTGCCAGCCGCGGCTGCGTCGACGGCGCTATGCCGGCATCACACTGATTTATGCGACGGTCGTCATGGTGGTGCTGTGCTCGTTCGTGTCGCTGGGTGTTGACTACGGGCGCGTTCAACTGGCCAAGACCGAACTGCAACGGGCGGCCGATGCCGGATCACGCTACGGGGCGTCAGGCCTGAAGAATATCCTGTACGGTGTTTCCGCCGCCCGCGCGAACGCCGTTGTCGCCGCGAAAGACAATCTCGCCGACGGCTCACCGGTTACGCTGGATGCGAACAAGGATGTCGAGTTGATCATCTGGGACGCGAAGAAGAAAACCGCGACAGTCACAACCGACCCTTACGCCGCGAATGCAGTACGCGTCACTGCGCGACGGACCGCGGCGCGCGGCAACCCAATTCCCATGACATTTGCCAGGCTCGCTGGGGTGAACTCTTGCGATGCCAGCGCCACGTCGATCTCCATGCTCACCCCCGGCGCGGATGAAGATTACCTGGTTGAAGCGACCAACAATCCGTATCTATCGGGTATGCCGCCCGGCACGATCGCGAGCAATCCCAATCCCCATAACAACCCTGACTATAGCGGGTCCAAGAACACAGGGAAGACGAAGAAGAACACGTTGGTGCAGAAGCAATCGCCGGTTGATGCCGACATCCCCGTTGTCAGCAACGCGGCTTTCACCTTCGATGGAATCAACGGAAACGCGAACAACGACATCAACGATCCAGCGCGTTACACCGCAGATGGAAACACCGGCTGGATTACCAAGAACCACAACGGCGCGGAAAATGGCATCAGTGACTTGAACGCGCCGATCAACTCGCTGGTTGCGGTGTTCCTTGACGATACGCAGCCAAACACCAGCAGCGCGCCCAGCGCGCTCGACTTTGGTACGGCCGCGCAGCGCGACTTCACTACGCTCCAGCCGAAACTCAAACAGCCCTTCTTCATCGGTGATGGTCGAACCAGCACCGGCGAGGTGCAACAATTCATCGCTCCGCCGGGCGCGACGCGCTTGTTTATCGGCACCTGGGACAGCTACGAATGGAACAACAACGTCGGCGAGTTCTACCTGACGATTCACCGAACCGGCACCGTGCAGACAGTAAAGTAGGACCACGATCCTGGTGAATTATCAGACGCGCTGGTTCTGCGCGATCGACTTCATCACAAGCTCCCGCTATTCGATATATCAATGATGGCCCGTGTTCGATGCATTGCAGCGTCGCGCGCGATCGGTCAGGCGTAAGGAGCTTTCGAATGATCGCGCACAGGCATGTTCGTCGAACCGGCATCTCATTGATCTACGCGATGGTGGCGATGGTGGTGCTGGTCGGCTTTGTCTCGCTGGCGGTCGACCTCGGCCGCGTGCAGTTGGCAAAGACGGAGCTTCAGCAAGCAACCGACGCCGCCGCGCGATACGCCGGGGGCGGCATGTGGCAGAGCGTGGCGACGGTCAAGAGCCGGGTCGCGACGGCGGGTTTGGAGAACATGGTTGACGGCAAGCCGTTGGTGATCGACCCAGCCGCCGACCTGGAATTCGGAACGTGGAACGCCGCTACCAAGACCTTCACCGTGCTGGTCGGCTCGGCACAGACCGGCGCCACCGCGGTCCGCGTGACGGGGCGACGATCAGCGTCGCGCGGCACCGCCGTCCCGACGTTCTTCGGTAAGCTATTGGGACGAAACACGATCGACATGAAGGCCACCGCGATCGCCGCATACGGCCAAGGTGCGGACGTGGTGCTCATTCAGGACATCACCACATCGTTCTCTGATGAGCTGGCGGATGCAAAGGTCGGCGACCAGGCGCTGGTCGATACGCTCTACGCCAACGGGAGCGGAATCACGCGCATCGCGATTCTTGTACACACCGGCTGGGGCAAGACATTGGCGCCGTTGACCGTTGTCGGCACAAATTATTCCTATCTGACCAACATCGTCAGCTCGATCAAACTAGCTGGGAGTCCGGGCATGCCGGTCGCCAGTGGCACGGATATCGCCGCTGGATTCGACGAAGCCCTCAAGGTCTACACGGCACCGGGGTACGTCGCGCCGGCCGGCGGTAAGGTGGTTGTGCTCGTGAGCGACGGTCAACCCACGTCAAGCAGTGCCGGCTCACATCCGGGGCTCAGCGATGCGCAAATGCTCACATTAGCGCAGACGCGAGCGAACCAACTGTGGGCACAGAACGTCCATATCTACATCGTGTTCTTCGATCGAGACAACGACGCAGCAGCGGCGAACAAGCTCAAGACGCTCACGCGAGGCAACGGCGACTTTGTAGCGGTGTCGGATCCCAAGGATCTGCCAACCGCACTCGCGGAAGTCACCAAACGACTACCGTTGAAACTCGTCAAGTGAATGTGTTGCGGGCGGTTTTGCGAGCCACACCACCGTCAGTAGTTAACCGCGCCAGCATATGCCCGATCCTTGCACTTAGAAGCAACGCTACACACTGAAAGCAACTCGAAAAGTATGGTCCTTCTGCTCCGCAACGAATCGGGTGACGAAGTGCTCGAATATGCACTGATCGCAGGCCTGATCGATTTTTGAATTAAGTTGCGCGCACCCGAAGTGGATCCGATTCGAGCGATGCGGAGAACCGTTATGCGTCAAGTCGATCAAAACGCGGCACACAATTACGAAGCAACCTCCTCGACGCGCAGGCATCGTCGCGGCGTGACGTTCATCTATGCGACGATCGCATTCGTCGTGGTGGTTGGTTGCGTTTCAATGGCGGTGGACCTGGGCCGCGCGCAGTGCGCCAAGACCGAGCTTCAGCGTGCCGCCGACGCTGCCGCGCGATACGGTGCCGCCGGGATCGTCGACAGCACCGCGATTGCCAAGGCGACCACCGCCGCGGCGGAGAATCTGGTGGACGGCACGCCGCTGGTCCTGAGCAACAGCTTTGCAAACACGCCCAAGGATATCGAGCTGGGTAACTGGAACAGCACGCTGAGCCCGAGGTTCAGCACCAGCCGGACGCCGACCAATGCGGTTCGCGTGACCGCGCGGCGCACGTCCGCGCGCGGCACCGCGATCCCGCTTTTGTTCGCCAGGATGCTCGGACAAAACACGTGCGATCTGATGTCCACGTCGATCGCCACGCAGAACATCGCCACGCCGAACTTCATTGGCCTGAACGGGATCACCGCGAAGAACAATGCCAGCGTCGGCTACGATCCGCTGCTGGGCGTGCCAAGTGCAGGCAATACCAGCAGTGGCGCGTCGATCGCATCGAATGCGGCGATCGACTTCAATAACAATCCTTCAATCAACGGATCGGTAATTCTTGGTCCCAGTGGAACCTTCAGCGGCTCCTCGCCCCCGACCAAGCTTGCTCAGGATCTGTCATACCCCGCCACGGAAAGTCCACCGTTTGCCGCGACGGGGAGCCTAAGCGTCAACGGCACCGTGCACATCACGGGCGGCGGTACAAAGGTGTACACGTCGATCAGCCTGAGCAACAACAGCATGCTGATCTTCGATAGCCCCACCACCGTTTACGTGACGGGCAGCATCACGTATGCGCAAGGCGGCGAGATCAAGCCATTGAGCAACCTGCCGGTGGATCTGAAGATTCGAATGACCGGCGGCGCGGGGTCAACGCTCGGCGGAAATAATGCGAACAACATGGTGCTCACTGCACAGGTTTACGCGCCCGCCACCGATTTCATCGCCAAGAACAACGGCGAGCTGCGCGGCACGGGACTGTTCCGCACGATGAGCGCCACCAACACGCTGAGCCTCTATTACGACATCTCACAAAAGAGCGTGGTGTATGGGCTTAGCAATAACTATCTGGGCGTGATGGTGGTGCAGTAAGCGCATCATCGCCCCGCCGCCATATCAGACAGGATAATGCGCGCGCTCGCGCGCGGCGACATAGCCACGACGGAATGGTCTCGGTACGCTTCGCGGCATGCACAAGCCCATCGCAGCCGCGTGTCTGGCGCTGATCCTGATCAGCGCATCGTCGTGCGTCGATCACAGTCAATTGCCGCCTGAGCAACGGAAGTTCCAACCAAAACGCACCGCCGAAGACCGCGCCTACCAAGCGTTGGCGGCGGAGTATCTGGACGGCTACTTCACGTGGCGGCCGCAGACGGCGGTGTCGCTCGGCTTTCATGAGTACGACGGCAGGCCCGCGGATCTGTTGCCGCCTTCGCTCGACGCCGAGCGCACGCGACTGCGTCGCTTCCGCGATCGATTGGCCGCGATCGATCAATCCAGGCTTTCACCGGATATGTCACGCGAGAGCCGCGTTCTGCGTTCGGCCATTGATGGCGAACTGCTCACGTTTGAGGTGTATCGCTCGTATTGGAAAAATCCGATGTCGTACGCTGACTCGTCGGAGTTGATGACGTACGCCAAACGCGACTTTGCATCTAAGCCGCACCGGCTGAAGTCGGTGATAGCCCTCTTAAACGCGATGCCGAGCAAGACCGCCGCCGCCCGCGCGAACCTCGAGGAACATCTGCCGCGTACGTTCATCAAGATCGCGATCGACCAGGCGGAAGGATCAGCGGCGTTCTTCAATGATGATCTGGTGCTGGCATTCGAAGACGTGAACGACCCGGCGCTTCAATCGCAGTTCAAGCAATCCCGCACGCTGGCCGCCAACGCGATGAAGCAGTTTGCGGCGTGGCTGCGCGACAAGAAGCTGCCGGCGGCGAACGACCAGCACGCGATCGGTCGCGACGCGTACGTGAAGATGCTGCGGCAGACCGAGCTGATGCAGGAATCGCCCGAGCAAATCCTGGCGATCGCCATGCGCGAGCTGAAGGCGGAACAAGATCGCTTTGCATCGATCGCCCGGGAAATCGACCCCGATCAACCGGCGATCGACGTGTACAAGTCGATCCAGCGCGATCACCCCACCGAACAAACGCTCATCCCTGAAACGGCCAAGCAGCTGGAGCAGATCCGTCAGTTCGTGATCGATCGAAAGCTCGTGCGATTTCCATCGAACGATCGCGTGAAGGTCGAAGAGACACCGAAGTTCGATCGCGCGACCGGCTTCGCGTTCATGGACGCGCCGGGTCCGTTCGAGCGGGCGGCACAGGCGTTTTATTTCGTCACGCCCACCGAGCCGGAATGGGACGCGAAGCGAAAGGAAGAATGGCTGAGCGCGTTCAACTATTACGTGAACGATGTCACGTCGATTCATGAAGCTTATCCCGGCCATTTCGTACAGGCGCTGCATTTGAAGGCGTCGCCGGCGTCGAAGATCGACAAGACGTTCGGCAGTTACGCGTTCATCGAAGGCTGGGCGCACTACACGGAAAAGATGGTGATCGATGAAGGCTTCCCGGGAAACGCCGACGCAACGACCACGGCGAAGTATCGCCTGGCGCAATCGGACGAGGCGCTATTGCGACTGTGCCGGCTGTGCGTGTCCGTGCAAATGCACTGTCGGAATATGAGCGTGGATGATGCGACGAGGTTCTTCAGAGACAACGCGTACTACGAAGAAGCATCCGCCCGAAGCGAGGCCGAGCGCGGCACGTACGATC
>JACMJD010000297.1 GCA_014380825.1 Phycisphaerae bacterium
GCGCAGCATTGACCGCCGTCGTCGTTGGACGCGTGGTGGGCGCCGGCACCTCGAGCATCTTCTTGCCGAGCTCAAGGTACGCGAAGATCTCCTTCTTGCGGATGCGTTCCGATAATTCAAGGCGTTGGCGGGCGATCGCTTCTTCATCGTCGGCGGAAGGTTCGATCGGAGCGAGGGTGAACACCGGTTCGGTCTGCCGCCCGGTTTCCCGATCAAAGATCTTCTCGGCATTGCGCTGTTCGACGCTGATCTTGAGAACGGGAAACAACTGCTGCCCCGGCGTGCGATCGACGACCGCGATCGTGCGCGGTGTGATGTCCGCCCCGTAGCGCTTGGTCATGAGCTGCACGAAGACGCTGCCGCCCATCATCACCGGGAACAGCACCAGGCTGATGATAAACGCCTTGGTCTTTACCGCGGCGGCGTATTCGCGGATCGCGATGACGAGCATCTTATGCAAGGACGGTTTCTCCCTTCAGAGCGGTCGCTTCATCAGGCGAGGCGATGCGGACGAAGATGTCCTGCAAGCTCGGACTCGCCAGCTCAAAGTGCGCCACGCGGCCACGCCGCATCAGCTCGCTCAGGACGTGTTGTCGATCGGTGTTTTGCGTGATGCGGAGTTCCTGCCACTTGCCGAAATCCGTCACCTTCAGCACGCCGGGAAGATTATCCAGCGACGTCGCGTGGCCGTTGTCGGATTCCATTCGCACGTGGATCACGTCCGTGCCGTAGGTGTTCTGGATCGACTCGAGAGTCCCGTCGAGCACCTTCTTGCCCTTGTAAATCATGAAGATGAAATCGCACATCTTCTCGGCGACTTCCATGTCGTGGGTGGAGAAGATCACGGTCGCGCCGCCGCGTTTCAGGTCGAGCACGGTGTCGCGCAAGACGACGGCGTTTACCGGGTCGAGTCCGCTGAACGGTTCATCCAGGATCACCAATTGCGGCCTGGCGATAATCGTGGAGATGAACTGAACCTTCTGGCTCATGCCTTTCGACAGTTGCTCGACCTTCTTTTCGCCCACATCTGGCAGGCCCATTCGTTCAAGCCAATTTTGAATTTCCGAGCGCGTGGGTCGATGACCTTTCAGCTCGGAATAGAACCGCAGCACCTCACGCACCTTCATTTGCTTGTACAGGCCGCGTTCTTCGGGGAGATATCCGATGCGATCGTTGGCCGGTCCGTGGACGCCGGATTCGTCGCCGAGAACTCGGATCGTGCCCTGGTCTGGCGCGATGATGCGCATGATCATGCGCAAGGTTGTCGT
This sequence comes from Phycisphaerae bacterium, assembly GCA_014380825.1. Next base: position 1,269 of record JACMJD010000297.1, read on the forward strand.
CTTGCCGCTTCCATTGGGGCCGATGAATCCGTACACGCTGCCTTCGGGGACAGCCAGCGACAAATCATCCACCGCGACCTGTTTTCCGTAGGTCTTCCTGACATTAGCGAGTTCGACAGCGGCCATAGAAATGCAATCTGTTTTGTCACCCAGCCCAGGCGGGCGAAGAGTCCCATTCGGCCGAACGGATACGACGTTCCCGGGCCGAATATTTCATCGAGGGTTCAATCTTACCTGTCGTGGTGTGGCTCACAACCTTCCGCGATCGATCTATATCGCGTGACGCCCGATCAGGAATTCCTTCAGGATCGGCTCGATCTGCACACGCAGGTGCTGGTTGGCGAAACCGGCCCAAGAGATGCCTGTCGTGCAATCGAGCGGGCCGGTCAGGAGGCCGCCGCGCGCGTCGGTGATGATCACGCCGGCTTCCTCGGCGATCAGCAATCCTGCGCAGTCGTATGGATGGCAGCACAACCCCTCGGGCTGATTCTGCGCGCGATAGAACAACGGACGCAGGTCCGCGTTGAAGCGATCGTGCCCAACGATCAGCTCGTAGAACTGCCCGCCGGTGCTTATGTATTGGTCGTCGAAGACGGTTGCGCGCGTAACATCGGCGGGGCCGATTAGTTTCGCGACGATGTGTTCCATCAGTTCGCTGGCGAGCATCTTGGTGCCGGGGAAGAAGTTGCTGATGGTGGCGAAGCCGTGGTTGATGGTTTGCGAAGCGGATGGCGAAACCGCAAGCGGCGAAGCGGCGCCTTTCGAGAGATCGACGCGCTGGCCGTGCGCTCCCTGACCTTTGATCGCCCAGAGTACATCGGCGAAGCCCATCTTGCTCGTAGGCAGCTCGGTCATGACGGAGACTTCGATATCCCGCAGCGTCGTGTCCGCTCCGCGATTCGGCGCGACACCGGCCAGCGCCCAGGCGGGGCGTTTGTCGTACATGATCCCGCGCGTGCCGTCGATCGGATCGACGATCAACCGGATCGCGGCGTCTTCCTCGCGCGAGCCTGCCGGGAAAACCTTCACGCCTTCTTCGCCTTGCTCGTTCTCGATCCCTTCGGCGATCAGCACCAGCGGAGTGGTTTTGGCCCACTCGCGACAGAAATCTTCGAGGATCGGCTCGACCACCGTATCGATCTGGTAGATCGTGTCGGCGGCGGTGGCGCGATTGACGGCGTTGAGGTTCGATCCGGTGCGCGAACGGATGAGCTGCTCGCGCACGATGCGCTGGAAGGCGAGAAGGCGAACGAGCGCATCGGCAGTATCGATCGGCATATGTGAAGTTCGCTCTAATTGACGGCAACAAAAGTAAAGAGAATGCTGGTTTCCTTTATTTAATCTGGCTGTAAGTAAAGAAGGCTTTGTTTAAGGAGCTTGAGAATGGCATCGGCGCGGAACAACTGCTTTCGATCACCTCCGGTGGCGCGTTCGCCCTGAACAGGCGTCCCGGTGCTGATGCCGTGAATTCCTCAGGCTGCATAGACAATCCGTTATAACCTTTGCGCGTCGACCTCACACATCGCTTAATCGGGTGATGCGCTCTTTAGCGAGGCCAGTTTCGTTCCCACCACCCACGCCCCCGGACTGCTGCCGGTGAAGGCTTCGGGTTTGCGGCCCGTTTGTTGTTCGTACTCCGTCATGATCTTTGCGATCGCAACGTCGGCTTTTTCGGATCGATCGCACAGCACCGCCACCGTGCCGCCGCTCCCGCCGCCGGTGATTTTGGCGCCGTAGAGGCCGGCGGGTTCGTGGTGTTTGACGAGCTGGACGAGCGTGTCGCATTCGGGCGCGCCCAGCATCGCGTCGTTCGTGTACGACAGGTGCGACGCGTACATCAGGTGGCCGGCCATATCGAGCGGGCGGCCTTGCTCGCGCGTGCCGGGCGGCGCGAGAGCGGCTTGTTCGATCAGCGCGACGAAGTCGCGCACGCGGCGCGCTTCCAGCACGTGGTGATCGGCGGCGTGTTGCACCGGATAGTTGACCGCGAGATCGACGCGCGTGGCGGTGTCGATCGTGCCGTCGAAGCGGGAAAGGAAATCTTTGCCCGTCATCCACTCCGGCAGATACTGACGGAAAAACTTCTTGTAGTCGTCCTGATCGAGGTTCGCGAGATAGCCGCGCATCGGATCGCTCGCGAGCTCTCGTTTCGCGGCGGAACCCATCTCGCGCATCTTTTCCAGGATCATTCGATGCGCCATGAACGCGGCGCAGCGCGTGATCCCATATTGACCACCACCCACCGAATGCTTGACGTTGCTGTTGATTCCGATGGCGCGAATGTTTTCAGGAAGCTTCAGTTGCGGTTGAAGTTCGTGCGGTTGACAGAGAAGTCGAAGCAGCGCGCCTTCTTCACCCACACAACTCGTGACCTGATCCATGATCCCGCTGGGCGCGCCGACGACCTGGTTTTCGACGCGCTGGCAAAGTGTTGCGAGGCGCATCGCGTCGATCGAACTGCCGCGCGAGGCGTCCACGATCTGGCGATCGTCGCTACGAGGAATTTGCAGATGATCGACCAGGTTGATCATCGTCGCGACTTCGATCGCGGCGCTCGAACTGACTCCCGCGCCGAGCGGAACCGTGCTGAGCAGCGCGAGGTTCATCCCGCGTATCGTCGGATCGCGAAGATCGACAAGTTTCTGTTCGTGCAACACGAACAGGCATCCGGCGATGTAACCAGCCCATCGACGTCCCGGTTCGGCGAATTCTTTTCGCAGCAATTCGATTGTTGCGTTCGCGAGCGCATCGATCGACATGCGGAACGTGAACGGCACGTGCTCGTCGAACAGGTTGAACGAGAAAATCTGAATTTCGCGATCTACCGGTGTGCGCTCTTGCAGCACGACGGCGGCGGCGCGATCGAGGGTGGCTTCGCAGACGAGCGAGCCGGTGTAATCGGCGATTCCGCCCATGACGTCGAGGCGGCCGGGGGCGCGGCTGATGCGCATGGGGCGCGCGAAGTCGAAGGACGCGCTTAGCTCGGCGCGCGTGCGCGCCAGCAGCGTCGGGACCGGCTCAAGGCTGAGGAGTTCGTGTGCCGGGGCCATCAGAGGAAGGACCGGGGTTGTTGGCTGGATCGACCGACGGTGCGGTGCTCGGCGGGAAGAGCGATGCGCCCTCCGCTCGCCTGCCTTCGAGGATCACGCGATCGAAAAATCGCCCTCCGCCGCTGAGCTGGAACTCGGCGGTCAACACGTAGGTCTTGTTCGGCTGGATCTGACCGTACGCCAACTGAAAACTGTAGGTGCGGCTGGTGCGATTCCAGCGATCGCGTTGCTCGTCAAGCGTTTCCAGATATCCGATCCACGGATTCGTCACGCGCTCGCCACGACGCTCGGGGTCGTACGCTTGGTAGTCGAATAGCTCGAATACGACTCGGCCGGAGGCTTTGGTGGGATCGCCAAACTGATCCTGGAGCTCGATGAGCGCTTCGATGCCGTCCGGGCGGTTGTCGCCGGTCCAGTCCTTGATCTGTGAGAAGATCGGGTGCAGGCGCATCGAGACTGGGCCGAACAGTTGAGCGTCGGCCTCGCTGCGCGCAAAGGGCGCGACGCCTTGGCATCCGCCGCTGGTGGCGAGCATCAAGATGATCAGCGGCAGGAATTTCCGCATAAGCAGGCGAATGTAGAAGCGGCGGATGGGGGTGTCAATTGAGACGCTCGGAGGCGTTCTTGGGGCGCGCGAGGTCCAAAAAACAACGGAGCCGCTTTTCAGCGGCTCCGTTGCGTTGAGTTTTATGATTGTGGTTTAGTAACGACCGCGGCCACCACCGCCGC
>JACMJD010000298.1 GCA_014380825.1 Phycisphaerae bacterium
CGGCTCAACCCAAGCCATTGGACTTACCAGCGCGCCATATGAATACACCGACACGGTCGGACAGGTCGTTCGACAGAATCGCCCGACTTTTTTGAACGCGGCAGGCGATGTCGCTGGCACGGCCGACCGCGGCTCGGCCAGCGGCAGCGACACCTGGATCTGGAAAGCGGGAGTTCAGGCGAAGCTGATCAACCTCACCGGACCGGCTTATGAGTACACGACATCGCAAGGCGTCACGCGAACCAGCGTACCCCTGGCGTTGACGGCCAATGGCAGCGTGGTCGGAATCAACACGCGCTACGACAACGGACAGAACCGCGGCCGAGATGTCTGGTACTCGGCAAGTTCGCAGTTGGGACAGGTGATCAATCTAGTCGGCGCGGAATATGAGCAGAGCGCCGGCAACGTCAGCCTGCGCAGCGGGACGATTAACAGCGTCAGCGCGACCGGACACGTGTTGGGCAGCAGCAGCCGGTTCGGCGCCGGCGCGGGAAATGATGTTTGGGTCTACAAGACCGCAAGTGGCACGCAACGCGTGAACCTCGCAGGCGCCGGGTATGAATACAACAATGGCTCGGCGCTGATGCGGGAAGCAGAGGGCGCCGCGATCAACTCGGCCGGGGCGGCGATTGGCGACAGCACGCGCTTTTCCCAGAGCGGGCAGCGCCTTGGCTTTGACGCATGGTACAGTGATCCTTCGGGCAACCCGAGCCGCATCAATCTCATCGGTCCCAATTACGAGTACACCGGCCCGTCCGGCGCCATCATTCGCTCGGGCCACGCGGGTCAGATCAATGATGGGAATCAGGTATTGGGAACCAGCTCACGATTTGACAGCGCCGGAAATGGGTTGGGAACTTGCGCCTGGTTTTTCGACGCGGCGACCGGGATCACGTCTCCATTAGAATTTTCATTCAGCGACACCGGCATTTGTTCGACCTTTCCGACATTGCTGACCAACGACGGCGTTGTATTGGGAACGTACAACTATTACGACAACTCGAATCCTGTCACCAGCCGCGTATTCTGGTGGAGCGTTGAGGCTGGCGAGCACGACCTAGGTACGCTCGTCGCCGGCGGCTTGAGCAACGCCGGCTGGCAACAGCTCGCAACTGTCTTCAACCCGACGATCCCCGGTGCAATCGGCCACACCTCCGAGGGCACGCCTTATTACATTATGGGAAACGGCTTGACGCTGGATTCGAGTAATGGCGAAACGGTTTACATGCTCTCTGCGATTGTGCCTGAACCCGCGGCTGCCGGACTCGTGGCTTTCTTCTGCTTTCACTTCTTGTGCGTAAGACGCCGGCCGGTGTTGCACGCCTGATTGCCCGCCCTACCATCCTTGCATGGCAACAACGACACGCGCTGATTCGATCACGTTGCAACTCGGACATTCGCCCGACCCAGACGACGCATTCATGTTCTATGGCCTGGCGAAGGACAAATTTCCGGCCGGCCCGTATCGATTCAAACACGTTTTGCAGGACATTCAGACGCTCAACCAGCGCGCGATGAAGGGCGAACTTGAGATCACCGCGATCTCGATCCACGCCTACCCATACGTCGCCGACAAATACGCGATGACTAGTTGCGGCAGCTCCATGGGCGACAAGTACGGCCCGATGATCGTCGCGCGCGAGCCGATGACGATCTCACAACTACGCGGCAAAACCATCGCGATCCCCGGCGAACTGACGACCGCGTTCCTCGCGATGCAACTGTGCCTGGGCAAATCCGGCGACACGTTTCAGCACAAGGTCGTTCACTTCGATCAAATCCCCGCCTACGTCCGCGACGGCAAAGCCGACGCGGGCTTGCTCATCCACGAGGGCCAGCTCACCTACAAGAACGAAGGCCTGCACCTGATCGTCGATCTGGGCGCGTGGTGGTACGAGAAAACCGCGCTGCCGTTGCCGCTGGGTGGCAACGTGATTCGAAAGGATCTGGGCAAGCAGGTTTGTCAGGAAGTGACTGACATCCTGAAGAGGTCGATTCAGTACAGCCTGGATCATCGCGCCGAAGCCGTCGAGTACGCACTGCAATTCGGCCGTGATTTGAACCGCGACCTCGCGGACAAGTTCGTCGGCATGTACGTGAACCACTGGACGCTCGACTACGGGCCGCGCGGGAGAGAAGCGATCAGCCGGTTGCTAAAGGAAGGAAACCGCGCGGGGCTCGTTCCGGATTTCGGTGAGGTGGAGTTCGTCACCGCGCGAACGTGAGTACGCGTTACCGTCGCGCCGTGTCTTTCATCGCGCGAATCACCGACTCGCTTACCCCGTGATCTCTTAGATCGTTCTGATCCGCGGCGCTCAATCGGAACACAATTCCGCTGCGGTCAATGCGGTCGATGATGATGTCGTCGCGCACGCCCTGATCGGTCCAGGTGATGACTTCCGACTTGGTGATTCCACCGGACGATTCTCGCCACTGCGGCTGGGCGCCGTTGCGGCGGTCGTAGTCGCGCTCGTAATCGCGCTGCTCGGCCTTCTTGTCTTTCTCGTCCATGCCGTGACCGACGAGCCCGCCGCCGATCGCGCCGATCGCGCCGCCGATGAGCGCGCCTTCAGCGGTGCGGCCGTGCGAGTTGTTTCCGATCACACCGCCCACGAGCGCGCCGGTTCCGCCGCCGATGAGCGCGCCGCTGCCGGCTTTGCTTTCGCAGCCGACAATGCCGGCACAGATCACACCAATAGCACCGATTTTCAACGAGCGGGCGAGCAACGTCATGGCAACATCACCTCTGGGCGAACCGATCGAGCAGACACAATGCCCGGGCGGTCGTCTCGATGGAATTATACGCTCAACAGAAACGGACCACTGTATATCGGCACGGTGACCACAACTCCTTGGCCGACGTGTGTCAGCAGCGTTACAAGTTCAGCAATCGCATGCCATTAGCGGTTAGAAAACAGCGTCGCCGTTCTCATCGCGACGCAACAATCCGCAGGCGATGATTTCCGATGTGACCAAGCTCAACATGACAACATCGGTAATCGCACCGCTGGCAACCGTTCGATCTTCCGGCATCGAATCACATCAACCGCGCGCGGCATTTGCCGGAGTGCGAAGGATCTTTCGATTCGTCGTCTGGATCCTGAGCGGCTTCGGTCTGCTCACGTACTTCCGGCATCGCACCGGCCGCAGCCGCGAGGAGATCGTCGTCTACACCGTGCACCAATCGTTCTACCTCTGGGCGATCATCCTCGTTGGTTACATCGCGGCCGCGTGTGTCAACCATTGGCCGGGCAGCGCGCACGCGTGGGGATGGATTTATATCTTCGCGCTGCTGTACACGATCGTCACGCTGCTGTTCGATGTGAACACGAAGAAGGCGCTGCTGTGGGGCGGAATCTTTCTGCTCCTGTGGATCGCTTCCAAATACCTGGAAGACATGAAGCACTTGACGATCCTGTCCGGCGTGTGGCGCTATCTCGCCGCGCTGCAGCCCTCGCTCGATCCCGGCACGGCCAGCGTCATCAGTTGGATGCTGCTGATGCCGTGGATCGGCGCGCTCTTTCACTCATTCAGTCGCGGCCGAAAAGCGTTCTCCCCGAACTCGATCGAAGAACGCTTCATGGGCGAAGGCCGCGAGATCATCGATCGCAGCGGCCTGAAGTTCCGCACGCGCTATCGCGATCTGTTCGAAACCTTCCTCGGCCTCGGCGCCGGCGATCTGGAAGCCGTCGACGGCAATCAGCACGTCGTGAAGCGGTGGGACAGCATCCTGTTCCTGTGCTTCGCCTGGCCGCGGCTCGACGAGATCCTGCACCAGCCCTCGGCCGTCGTCGACAATGCACCGGAAAACCCGGTTGAAGCGGAAGATGTAAGACGAGCCTGATGCACTTCACGCATGCGGCGCCGGCGTGATCGAACCAAGCACCACCGCCCGTCGCGCGCCGGTTGCAGATGGAACATTCGACGGCTGACCATCCAGCGTCGCCGCTGCGAGCATTGCGAACGCGATCGCTTCCTTCGCCTGATACGGAAAACCCAGCTCGTCGGTGACGCGCAATCGTCCGCCGCCGAGTTGCGTTTTCAGGTACGCCATCATCGTGCGGTTCTGCGTTCCGCCGCCGCTGAGGATGATTTCGTCGGGGAACTGCGGGACGAACATCCGCCCGGCGCGCCCGATGGCGGCGGCGGTGACGAGGCACGCGGTCGCCAGCAGATCAGGCAGGCGCGCCCGGCCGCCGAGATCTCCGACGACGCTGTGCATCAGCGCGATCATCGCCGGGCCGTCGGTGCTTTTGGGCGGCGGCTTGCAAAAGTATTCGTGACCGAGAATTTTCAGCGCGATCGTTTCATCCGGTTTCCCGTGCGCCGCGAGCACGCCGTCCATGTCGACACCCGGACCTTCCGGGTGCAGGATGCGGCATAGTTCATCGCAGATACAATTGCCCGGTCCGGTGTCGAACGCGACGATCTTGCTGATCGCGCTGTCGGCCGGGATGTAGGTCACGTTCGCAATGCCACCGACATTGATCAGCAGGCGATTGTGCGTCGGATGCCGAAACAGGATGTAGTCCGCAAACGGAACAAGCGGCGCGCCCTGCCCGCCGGCCGCGCAATCGGCGCGACGGAAATCGCTGACGACCGCGCATCCGACTTCCGCCGCGAGCAGCGCCGGATCCAGCCACTGAATCGTATTGGGCGGCTTGTGAAAGAGCGTCTGTCCGTGCGCCGCGATGCAGGCCACATCTTTCGCGGACAATTTCTCGGCGTGCAGCGCTTCGTTCACCGCCCGCGCGTACGTCAGCGAAACATTGCATCCGATCTGCGCGAGCTGCGCCAGCGAGCCCGCCTGCGATGCGCGCATTTCAAAGATGCTGTCGCGCACGACCGGGTCGTAAGCAGCGTGATGATGCCGAAGCAGCTTCACGTTCATCCCGATTCCCTGGCCGTTGATCTGCACGAGTGCCACGTCCACGCCGTCAGCGCTGGTGCCGCTCATCGCGCCGGCGATCAGGCGCGAACTCGCAGCGACAGGTTGTTTCGGGGCCGGCATCTGTCCATACGTTTAACAGAAAATCCGACCCGAGCGATAGCGTTGGCCGGGCACGGCACAGATAGGGCTGGCACATCTGGGTTGGCACGGCAGGATCCGCGCGTCTTACCAAGGCCAGCTTTCGCTTGAACTGCGCGGTTGCAGCCGCTAAGGTCGTGACGGAGTTCAGGAGTCGATTCAGTAATGCCCGACGAAAAGAAAAAGGACAACTCGAGCGACGCCCCCGCGAGCAATCAAGGCGGCGAAAAGAGCGGCACCGCCACCAAGACCAAGCGCGCCCCCAAAAAGGCCCCCGCAAAGCGTCCGCCGCAGCCGCTTCCACCGTGGAAAGTGCTGCTGCACAACGACGACAAGAACGACTTCGACTTCGTGATCGACACGATCGTCGCGCTCACACCGCTGAACGAACAAGATGCGAGCCAGCGGACGAAAGAAGCGCATCGAACCGGAGTTGCGCTGCTGCTCACCACGCACAAGGAACGGGCGGAGTTGTATCGGGAGCAGTTTCAGTCGAAGGGCTTGACGGTTACCATCGAACCTGCGGAAAAGTAACGTCGGGCATCACGGGTGGAAAATCCGACGCAAGTCGCGTGCGCCGTGCACGACTCGTAGCAACTCAATGCCTCCAGGAATCGCTCGGTAAAAGCTCACGTACTTTCCTACCGGGAAACTTCACACGCCAGCTCTTAGTTCAGTGCGATCTGCGCCGATGCCAGGCATTGACGCGATCAATTGAAGCTTCTGCTCAAATCGCTGGATTAGCCGCTTCGCAGCTTCAACATTGTCTTGCGCGATGTAATAGAAGATCTCACGAAAGTCCCGCTTTGCATCCGGTGTCCGGTCGATCTTCGGCATCAATCTACTTTCCGCTTCTTCGACAGCGCCTCCAAACCTTCAGCGATGATGCTGTCGGCGGTGAATTCCACGAATTCGCCTCGATCCGCTTGTGCGATGGCACTGTCGAGAAGTTCGCGTAACTCCACAATGTCTTGCTGGGTCAACCCCATCTGTTCCTTCATCTGCTCAAGCGCATCTTCGACGAGTTCCTCAGGCGAATCGTACTGCCCCGACTCGACCTTCGCGTCGATGAACTTTTGGATGTGTGGACGAAACGAGATGTTCATATCCATTGCTCCTCGCACAATCTTACCGCGCAATTTCTCTCGCTGGCACAATTCCAGCACAGCCTGTCCTAAACCACCTGATCCCACACAAATCGCAACACCACCAACGCCGTCAGCGTCGCCCCCACCGCCAGCACCGGCAGCGCCCACTTTGGCGGCTCGTTCGCTTTACCTTGCAGCTCGATCTTGAACATCTGTCCTTCAGCCCACCATTGGCCGGCAAGATTGATATGATCCAAGTTCTTGTCGCTGCGGATCGAGCGGGCTTCCCATACGTCGACTTCTTTCACCTCCTGCAATTTGTACTGTCGCGACAGCGGCCAGATCAGGCCGTTGCCGATGGCGCGGTCGTTGTACGTGTCGGTCTTCAACTCGCCATCGGTCGTTTTCATCTTGAGGTACAAGTCGTACGTGCCAGTGACGAGTCGCAGCGCTTCGCTGGCCTGTCCGACCGGGCCGGGCTTGGTGACGAGCTTCACGGCGTCAACCGTGCCGCCGGGCTCGACGTCCAGATATTTCCAAAGTCCGACCGCAAGGATCGCGGCCGCGGGAATGATCCACAGCAGGCGCAGATACGGCCGAGCGCGCGGCGTGCGGCGCGGCGGCATCACGTGCGCGAGCGTGCGCGATGCGGGGGCGTTCGATGCCGGCGCGGGCGCGGGTTCGGCCGCGATCGATCGATTTGTTGCGGATTTATTCGCTTCACTCATTCGCGCTGCTTTCTTCGACGTCGACATTCCGCAGGTCGACAAACACTCCCGCCAGGATCGACAGCAAAATCGCCACGCAAAACAGGACCGTTCCCGGCTGGGCCCGCACCTCGGCGATGCCCTGGAATTTTACCAGCACGATCATGATCGCCACGACCATGATATCCAGCAACGAGTATTTGCCCGTCAGCATGGCCAGATGATGCAATCGGCGACGGGCGATCGCGCTCATGCGCGTCAGGCTGCTCGTGGCCGCCAGCAGCGCGAGCAGTTTGGCGAATGGGAAAATCAGGCTGAACACGAACAACACCGTCCCGATCACCCATTGGCCGCGATCGAACAGTTCGCCGATGCCGCTGATCAGCGAGAAGATCCGCACCTCGCCAAGCTTGCTCATCGAGATGAACGGCATGACGACGGCGGCCGAGAGCACGATCAGCGCGGCAATACAAAGGATCGCGGCGACACCGTTATGTCGACCGATCCGTCTCCACAACGGAAGCGGCGCGGCGCCACAGTGCGGGCAGGCGCGGAAGATCGATCGTGTCGCCGGGAGCTCATAACGTCGCCGGCATCGACGGCAACGGACGAGCGCGGACTGGGCGATCGATTCGGACATCGACATGATGATAGCTTGGCGTCGACCGGAGCAGGTGGTTACAAAACGGCGCGATTCCTGAAGCCGCTCAACTGGATTGCTAATTCGCTAGCCGCTGAAGCGGCTAGCCCGCCGTGCCATCGGTGAAGGTGCACTGTTTCGTCATCGCTGTTTGCAGCAGCTTCATGTAGCGCTCGGCGCGGATGTCGATGCAGCCGAAGCGTCTCAGGTGTTGTGTGCTCGCCTACGTATCGAGCAGCTCGTAGCCGCGCTCGCGGAGGCGATCGACCAGGTGAACGAGCGCGACTTTGCTCGCGTCGCGCTGGAAATGGAACATGCTCTCGCCAAAGAACGCCCCACCGAGGCTCACGCCGTACAGTCCGCCCACCATTTCACCGGCGCGCCAGCATTCGACGCTGTGGGCGTGGCCCTGTCCGTGCAACTCGGAGTAGACGTCGATCAGGCGGTCGCTGATCCAGCTTCCCTCCGGACGCGTCTTCATGCACGCGCGCATGACGGCCTGGAAGTCATGATCGATCCGGATCTCGAAGCGGTTCTGTCGAACGACCTGCGCTAACGAATGCGGAACGTGGAAGCGATCCAACGGCAGGATTCCGCGCGGGTCGGCGGTGTACCACCGAGTCGTGCCGTCGCGGTCTGTCATCGGAAACGCGCCCTGCGAATACGCTACAAGAAGCGTCTGAGGCTCCAGCGCGATCGACTGCATAAGGCTCTGTCTCAAAAAACGATTGTCGAAGCCTGCAACGGGTTTTGCAAATCGATCTTGCCCAAACGCGCGCTGGCTTTGCACCGCTAAATCGTAGGCCAGTTTTATCGGACACGGCCGCCCCGCGCGAACCTCCGTCAACCACTCGCCAGCACCGTCGGACCATCGCCGCGCCCTCCGCTGGCACCCGCCGAGCCGTCGATTTCTCCTCCTTTCGCATGGGTTCGTTCTGCTCGATTCATTGATCTTTTCACCCACGCCTTTCGAGGATTCCGCCCCATCTCCCGGCCGGGCCAGCGCTTGCGATGACGACGCGCGTTTGGCTCTTTGGCTTCGCCGGGGCAATTTCACAATGTCTCTTTGCGGAGTTTTCGAACCACACTTTTAATGAACACTCGAACACCAACCCGACACCGGCCGCGCCAAGCGGAGGAGCCGGGAAAATTCCCTCCTCCCATATACCTCGCGCGCTGCGCCAGGCGCGACGCTGGCGCGCAGCGCGACGGACAAAAGTCCCGCTGGCGGTGCGCCAACGCATACAAGAAAATATATTTTGTGTTTTGATGCGCTGCGCGCCGCGCGATGTTTTCGCGCAGCGCAACATCCGGCGTGTTCCGCTGAAAGACCTTGCTGAGCGGCCTACTTCTTCTGCAACTTCCCCACTTGCTCCGGCGTGAGAACGGCCTTGATCTTGCCGACGTATTCATCCACCGCCGCAAGCGTCGGTTGGACCGATCGCTCCGCGACGTTTTTCAGCTCATCGACCAATACCTGTTCGCGCTTCGGTTTGTCGCCGTCGCTGGCGGTGTTGTAGTCCTTCCAAAGGCCCTCGAGTTTCTTTTGATCGTCCGGGCTGACGATCATTCCGCCGACGAACGCCGGCAAGGCGTTGAGCTGCTTTTTCTGTTCGTCGCTCAAGCCCAGCGCCATCGATTGATACTTGGCGGTGAGGAACGATGGTTGGTCGGGCGAGCTGAACTTGCCGGGTTGATAGCGATAACTGAACCGCCAGTTGCCCTCACTGGGCAGCGCGACCATGACGGCCTGGCCGCTGCGGATGGTGAAGCTGGTTCCGGTTTTGCGCACGCCGTCGCGCTGCGGCTCGGGCATGCGCGCGAAATTTCCGCCGCCCATCCCGCGTCCCATGGGCGGATCCATCAGCGGCTCATCGGGCGAGCGATTCGATTGCCATTGCCAGAACCCGAATCCCACCGCGCCGCCGACGAAGATCACCAGCATCGCGATCGCGATGATCTGCTGCCGCCGCGTGCTGTCTGCGTTGGCGCTGTTGGTTTCTGTTGAACTCATATCGCTACCGTTCATTTGCGCTGAGCGGCGCCGGCCGAGTCGTGGGCACCGGGATGTTCAGATCCCATGGATCCAGTCCAGTCAACGCTTCGTTCGGCAAATTCGTATCAACGTGGCCGTCGAACTTCAGATAGTTCGAGCCGAGCTTGATGCCGTGGCGATATGGTTCGACGACGCGCGCGAAATCGTCGCGTTCCATGTAGTAGTCGCGGACGGTGGTTTTCTTTTCGCCGGCGGTGACGACGTCGGTCGCCGGGAGTCCGCCGAAGTTACGGCTGCCGAAACGGATTCGCTTGTCGGCCAGGTGCTTGTTCAGGACATATGAATGCGCCTCGGCGGGTTCGAAATCGGTCGGGCAAGTCAGCACTTTGGGCGTGTACAAGTGCGGCTGAAAGTCGGCGGGGTTGGCCGGCTCAAAGGGTGGTGTAGATGGATAGGTCGCCGGGTCGTATGGCGGCGGGAATGGCGCCGACTTCGACTCCGAGAACTTCATGTACATCGGCCAGCGCTCGTGCGGCGGCTTGTTGGTGCCGAGCGTGGTGGGTTGTCCGTCCGGCCCCTCGGGCCCCACCGGGAACAACCACCCGCCGTTGTCATTGATGTAAGTAAACATCATCTGACCGAGCTGGCGCAGGTTGGATTTGCAAGCCACGCTGTTCGCCTGCGCCCGCGCGCGAGTCATCGCCGGCAGAAGCAGGCCGATGAGGATCGCGATGATCCCAACAACGACCATGAGCTCGACGAGAGAGAACGCTCTGCGATTCGTTTGACGTGTCATATGTCGACCCCGCGAAAAGTGCGTCTGGCATTGCGTGCGAGAACTGAACGAAAACGTGACTGCCACTGACGATTACGCAGCAATGCCTGAATTGTTGCAGCCGACATCATACCGACGCGGTAAGGGCAATGCTTCTAACTTCCGGTTGGAGTTGTGTTGGAATGACGCAAATCGTAAAGGAATTGCCGCTTGCGGTCCTATCCTGAGCTGTCGAAGGGTGTCGCAGATCGAGAATCTCGCGGTTCCCGATCTGCGACGCCGCAAGCGGCAAGACGGGTCGATTCTCAGCTATTCACACTCCAGTCGTAGTCTCTGAACTCGACCGTATAGCCCTCGACGCTGCCGCCATCGACGTATTTCGAGATGTAGCTCAGGACCTTGTCCTTCCCGCCGAAGTCGTCGGCGTACCAGTCGAAGATCCTGGAGAGCACGACCTTTTTCTTCTCGCGGTCGATCGTGTTGCGATCCGGATCGTTGATGAACCGCTTCATGTTGGCATCGAGGGTTTCGTTCAAGTCGGCCGCCTGATACGCGCGCGAAAGCAGCGGCGGACAACCCTTCGCGCCGCACACGAGGGCCACATGCACGCGCGGATCCTTGAACGTCGGGCGAATCACCTTGTTCTCCAGATCGTTCAACGACATCTTCCGCTCGCCAGACATGTTCACCAGCGGATCCTTGAACAACTGATGATCCTTCTCCGCCGGCGAGTAACCTTCGCGCCAGCGCTCGGTGATGCCTTTGATCACGCTGGCGTTGTAGAGATTGATGTAATACGCGAGCTGCTCGTCGCGCGAGAGCAGGCTGACATCCGAGTTGGCCAGGTAATCGAGATAAGCGTACATGTCGAACTTGGCTTTGTTCAGGATGTCGACGTAGTTGACGTGGCCGTTCGAGGTGTAGTTCTTGAGGATGACGTCCAAGCCATCATGCTTGGGCCCGGCGTTCGCGGAGGCGGCGAGGAACGCGAGCAGGAAGATGGAAGGGATGAGGGTTCGCATGGAAGGATAGTCTACGTCAGCAGCGGAAATTTACACCGCGTGCGGCTTGCCGTTGACGTGAATCTCCCGCATCAACACCGGTGACGC
>JACMJD010000299.1 GCA_014380825.1 Phycisphaerae bacterium
ATCCGCTCGCTGGCCGAAGAGGGCTGGCTGGATGGTTCGGCCGCGCGCCGCCTTGCATGCATTCCAAAGCACTAATCCTGTTCTCCGGCGGGCAGGACTCGGCTGCGTGCCTAGCGTGGGCACTGCAGCGCTACCCACACGTCGAGACAATCGGGTTCGACTACGGCCAGCGACATGCAGTCGAACTGACTGTGCGGCCGCGCATCCTCGAGTTGTTCCGCGAGCGCTTTCCCGCATAGGCTGAGTCGCCTCAGCGTGCGAACTGCGGGCGGCAGAGTGGCGGCGGTGGTGGGCCGCCCACGGCTAATTACAAGCCGCGGGGCTTCGGCAACGTCCGCCGGACGATCCTTCGCTCGATTGTCGGCGGCGGCAGGTCCGGCGGACCAAAACCCTCGATCGGCTTGGCAAGCGACTCGGCGATCTTCTGACGGGCGGCATTGAGGGCCGTCTGGCGGGCCGCGGCGCCCAGAAAGTCGTCCAAGTCGTCGTGATCACCTCGCAGGCTCATCACCATCGGTACGAAAAGATCCACCAGGTGCGGATCGAACTGAAGTTCGCGCAACCGGAGAATCTCGCTGATCGCCTCGTCGCTCGAAAACGCGCGGCGGTAGGCCTTCTCGTGCGTCAGCGCGTCGTAGGAATCGCACAAGCAGACGATCCGGGCCGGCAATGGGATCGCAGACCCCGAAATGCCTTCCGGATAGCCATTTCCATCCCATCTCTCATGGTGATGCCTGGCGATGTCGCTCGCGAGCTCGCTGTAAGAAACCTTTGTTTTGGAGAGTAAATCCGCGCCGGTCGCAGCATGCGTTTGCAAAATCTGCCGCTCGCCTGCGGATAAAGGCTGAGGTTTCTGCATCAATGAATCGGGAATGCCAACCTTTCCGATGTCGTGCAAGCGCGCCGCCAGATCGAGCGTTTCGCACGCTTCATCCGATTGGCCGAGCGCTTTAGCCGTTAGCGCCGCGAGTTTTGCAACGCGGTAGCAGTGCTCGCCGGTCGGGTCGTCTCGCATTTCAGCGGTGAAAGCGATCTGCTCAAGCAGATCGCCTTGTTTCGTGCCGGCTGTTTGCGCAGCAATCTTGTCGCTGAGTTCGACTTCCTTAGTTTGCAGAAGATGCTCCGGAAACTGACTCGTGGCATCGATCTGTTGCAAGTGCAGTTCTTGATGCCGCACGATGCTGTCGTGCTGAGCTTTGCGAATATGCAGTGTTAACTCACGATGCAGTGCTAACGCTCGTTCGGGCCGCCCCGCTTTCTCGTGCGCCTGAACCAGTGCCAAGAGCGTTTCGCGCAGCGAAGGTTTAACGGCGCGAGCCTTCTCGAGTGCGGCCATGCCGCGTGAAAGACCGACGTCGCCCAAGCCCGAATAGACCTCGACCAGCCCCTCCGAGCACGCTGCTGAAATATCGCCTCGTACCGACTTCGCCTTCGCGGCCAGTTCTTTGGCGATCTGCGCACGCTCAGAAGCCTCTGAAACCCTTCCGAGCGCCAGTAACAGGCGCGTGTAAGTGCCTTCTGCGAAAACGCGGTTCAGTATTTCAGCAGGCGTTTGTGGTGTGTGGCCAAGGCCAATCGCGTCTCGAATACTGTTGAGCCCCGCCTCGTACTCTTGCATGTGCATGCAGTAAAGCGCGACGTTTGCCAGCGCAACAGCCTTCCACTGACGCAGTGCGGCCGATCCCGTCGCTAGCCTTGTCGCCCGTTCGGCGCAATCTCTCGCGTCCGCATACAGCGCCGCTTCATAAAGAGCAGCACCCAAATTTATCCAGACACCGACCTTTCCAATTTCATCATTAATACTCTCGGCAATCTCCAGCGCTTCCGAAAGTGCAGTGATCGAATCTCCCGGATTGTTGGTCGAGAAAAGCACAACTGCTTGTACTGTTAGCGCGCGCCGAAGCAGAGCGCGATCGGCTGAATCGCGAGCCAACATGACCGCGAGCGCTGCCGGCTCAACGCCGTTAAAAGTGTTCTGACCCTGGTGATAAAACTGCGAAGCGATGTCGATCAGGCAGGTGATTCTTCGCTGCGGATCGACAGTGAACGGAATGATTCGTAATCGCTTCAGCGCATCATTAAGAAACGCTACTGTTTCGGCACTCGGCGACGCGAGGTTTGCCTTGATTTCGCGTTCTATTACTTCTAACTCTTCGCGAGCGAGCGTGGACATCCGTCAACTGGAAATTGGATCGCAGCATTGTGGGCGCCCCGACAGAAGATGGCTACGATCAAAACCGCCAAATGCAGGTGATTTCCGACTCTTCTTCCACGATCGAAGATGCGTACGAGGGCCAAGTGACCCGACACTCCCACCAAGAACCCAATACTCGTAGAGGATCAAATGAACAAGATCGAAGTTGCAGTCGCTGAAGAAACGAACGTTGACTTGACCGAGCAGCAGGCTCTTGAACTCTCGCTCTCCGAACTCGACATGGTTGGTGGTGGCAGCAACGGTGTGTTTCTTTTGTAATAACGGCTAAGCCGACTATCAACCTTCTACCTAATTTTTGATCTACGAGCTTATCCGGGCAGCCCTACCGCGGGCAGCCCGGTCTTTTTTCCTAGGCCGCCAGCTGGTTCGAAATTGGAACCACTTCGCCCAGCTTAACGATCCTATCCACCGCCCCGACAGTCTCCGGCCGGTGGCTGACGATCACTAGCCCGATTCCCGTTTTCCGCAGCCCATCTGTGATCGACCGTTCCCGCGCGAGATCGAGTTGATCGAAGGTTTCGTCCAGGAACAGTATCTGCGGCTGCCGAT
>JACMJD010000300.1 GCA_014380825.1 Phycisphaerae bacterium
GAAGGAAACCGCGGCGATCACGAGCAGCATCACCAGCTGGATAGTCCGGCCCCAATACCCTCCGCCGCGCCCGGCGAACAGCAGCCACGCCTGCACGCCGACGATCAGCAGCAAGCCGACGATGATCTTGCGAGATCGCCCGCGAATCCTCATTGGATATTCGTCATTCGGATTTGTTTCGGATTTCGAATCTCGGACTTCGGGATTCGTCTCTAGATCTTCCCATGCTTCTCACTGTACATCAGCGTCAGGATCTCATTCCGGCTCGACGGATTCTCTTTGAATATCCCGCGCAGCGCACTGGTGACCATTACCGCGCCGGGTTTTTGCACACCGCGGATCGTCATGCAGGTGTGCGTTGCTTCGATCACGCACGCCGCCCCGATCGGGTTCAGCTCTTCCATCAACGCATCGGCGATCTGCGTCGTGAGCCGCTCCTGCACTTGCGGCCTGCGCGCGTAACCATCAACCAGGCGGGCGAGCTTGCTGAGTCCGACCACTTTCCCATCCGGCAAATACGCCACATGCGCGCGGCCAGTGAACGGCAGCAGGTGATGTTCGCACAGCGAGTGAAACGAGATGTCGCGAAGCAAAACGACTTCGTCATATCGTTCGTGAAACACCGTCTTCAGATGCGTCCGCGGATCCTCGCGCAATCCCGACATCAGCTCGGCATACGATCGCGCGACGCGATTGGGCGTTTTCAACAGGCCTTCGCGATCCGGATCTTCGCCCACCGCGAGCAGAATCTCCCGCACGGCCTTCTCGATGCGCGGCAGATCCACCGGCTCGGTCGTCAGCACCTCATCTTTTTTCGTCGCAGCCATGATGACGATTATATGCGATTCAGTACGATGCCAACTATGCGAGTACTTCTCATCGGCGGAACCGGGTTGATCAGCGTCGGCATCATCAAGCATCTGCTGGCGCGTGGGGCGGATTTGACGATGTTCAACCGGGGCAAGCGCTCCACGACCGTGCCGGCGGGCGTCAAGCATCTGGTCGGTGATCGGAATGATAAGTCGTTCGAAACGTTTTTCGACGGTCGGCCGTTCGACGTTGTCATCGACATGATCTGTTTTTCGCCCGCACAGGCGGAGGCGAGCGTGCGGGCGTTTGGTGCACGATGCGAGCACTTCATCTTCTGCTCGACCGTCTGCACGTATGGCGTGAAGATTCCGCCGAACGTGCTCGTCGATGAATCGTTTCCGCAGGAACCGATCAGCGAATATGGCCGAAACAAAGTGCTGTGCGAGCAGATCTTCAAGCGCGCCGATGAATCCGGAAAATTCAACACGACGATCATTCGGCCAAGTCACACGTACGGACCGGGTTCGCCGCTGATCGATCATCTCGAACCGGATCCGGTTTCCTGGGATCGAGTCGAACGTGGTTTGCCCGTATTGTGCGGCGGCGACGGGCTCGGCTTGTGGGTCGCCACCCATCGCGATGATGTCGGCAAGCTGTTCGCGTATTCCGCCATGGAACGCAAGACGTTTGGCCAGAGCTATAACGCGACGCGCGACGAGAATTTCACGTGGCGGGATTATTACGCTGCGGTTTCAAGCGCCATCGGCAAGCGCGCGAAGGTGATCTTCATGCCGGCGAGCTGGATCGTGGCGCACGATTCGAAACGATTCGGCCTGCTGCGCGAGATCACGCAATACCACGGCGCCTACAACTCGGCCGCGGCGAAGCGCGATGTGCCGCAGTTTCGGTGTGAGATCGATTTCGCCGATGGTGCGGAGCAGACGTTGAAGGATCAACGCGAACGCAGCGCGGGGAAAACTTCAGAAGGCGATGCGTTGTACGACACGATGGTCAGAAAGGCTCTCGCGATGGGCGTTGAGCCGATCAAGCTTTGATTTACGAGAGTATCTCAAACCGAATCACCCAAACCAGCGGATCGTCCTGCCAGCGCTTGCCCGGCGACTTGAAGATTCCGTCCCACAATTCAGCGAACCATCTGCGCGGCGAAAGTCCGCACGAACTCGGGTCATATCCTTCATCGCGCGCATCAGTCGTCGATATGGATTTCAGCGACTGCGGTTCGACCGACGTGATGCGCAACACAATCCGACACGCCACACGCGGCATGTGAAACGTGGGCCGAAATCGTGTGCCATCGTTCGCGTGGTCGGCGGAATAGCGGTAGGTGGATCGTCCGGCGTGCGTCCACCGCTCGCGCACCCACAACCGATCGCCTGGCGCGCCGAACGGACAATTCGCTTCGCCGGCCGACAATCGTCGCGTTTGGTTTTTCCGCCCGGTTAGAAGCGCCCGGATCATCTCGTCGTTAAAAGAGATCGGCCGCTCGGACCTGCGCGTCGTCGCCGACTTCGCTCTGATTCGAACGGGCGGCGGGACGGTTGGCGTTCGTTGGCAGATGTGATCGCCCAGCGCTTCCATCTGTCGCCGTCTCTCCCGATTGGATTTCGTCGCGGCCACGTTTACTGGATGTTATCGTCCTTTCCCGCGCTTGTGAAAACGGAATCACTTGATGAAATAGATTTGTTCGCGCTGCGTATTCACGACCATGTCTATCGCGAAGGAGCGTCCCATGTTGCTCGTTCTCTCACAGATTTTCGCCGCCGCGCTGGTTTCCATGATGCTGTCCGCCAGCGGATGCGTCATGGCATCGGATCAGATTCAAGGCTCCGGTGTCGCTAAGACCGAAACCCGCGACGTGCCCGCCTTCACGCGCATCGAAACGACAGGATCGGCCGACGTCATTGTGACGATCGGCGACAAGCAATCGATGACGGTTGAAGCCGACGACAACATCCTGCCGCTGCTGACGACCGAAGTGAAAGGCGACAAGCTGGTGATCGGCTCGCGCGACAGCTATTCGCCCCGGACCAACATCAAGATCACGATCACGGTGCCGTCGCTCGATGGCGCGTCAGTGAGCGGCTCAGGGCAGATCAACGTGACCGGCGTGAATGGCAAGAAGTTCGATGCGCAGATCACCGGGTCGGGCCAGGTCAATCTCGTCGGCCAGGCCGATTCGCTCAACGCGACCATCGCCGGTTCGGGGAACCTTGAAGCGACGAAGTTTACGGTGTCCGATGCGACGGTGCGGGTGACCGGCAGCGGCGATGCGAAGGTCAACGCCACGAAATCCCTGAACGCCACTGTCACCGGCAGCGGCGATGTCCGCTACACCGGCAGGCCGTCGAGCGTCCAAGAGCAGGTTCACGGTTCGGGCAGCGTGAAGAAGATGTGACTGCTTCCTCCCCTCACTGGCAGGGAGGGGCCGGGCGAGAGTCGAAGCGCGGCCAACTCATCGTCCGGTTCCTTCAACCAGGCGTCCTCTTCTTCAAGGACTCGAGCTTCGACCCTCACCTAACCCCTCCCTGCCGAGGAGAGGAGTCAAAGTCATCCGATTTCGATACGCGCCCGCCGCGTGACCGACGGTGTCGTAACCGCGGCCGACTCCGGTGTCCGCGAGCGATATCAAGATAGCTGCGGGTGACCGATCGCTTCGATCCGCCAGGCTGAATGCGATCGAGTTCGCCGGCACACCCCAGCCGGCGGTGGGGGAGATTTCATCCGATGCCTGCGCGCTCCAGTCGCGCAGCGTGATCGAACACAGCGCGGATTCATTATCGAACAAGGTGATCGTCAGCGGATCGCCGCGCGTTAGCGGACCGCTGGCGAGATCATGAAACGGACCCTTCTCCGCGTTGGTGGCTTCGACGATGCGCAGCCGATTCGTGGCCGCGTCGAAGTAGGCGAAGCGAATCGGCGCGCCGATTGGATAGTCGGAGTATTTCACGTCGACTTTCGCATCGTCGCACGGCGAGAAGCTGATTCGCAATTTTCGGTGCCCGACGATCGCAATTTCGCAATAGCTGTTCAGATGCGAGAACACCGCCTGCGGCAATCGAGACATCGCATCGAGCTCGATCCGCTCCCGCGCAGTCGCATCGACCGCCAGCATGCTGACATCGTCGTCCGCGTACCAGGCCCGCAGCGTCTCTCGCTCGGCCCGTTCCAATGCAACGATTCGGCGCTCGGGCCCTCGCCGCTGATCGCGCGGCGAAAGGATCGTCCAGCTTCGGTCCGGCGATCGGCTGATAAACGTCAGCAGCGGCGCGACCTGCACCTGCGCGCGACCCACACCCCAAACAACTTGGCCGCTGGAGGTGTGCACGCCGAGATTGCTTCGTAGCTGAACGCCCTGGATGTAGTCCGTGACGATTGAATCAGCCGGCGGCGATGGCAATTCGATCTCGATCGGTGTCGTGCGCGGATTGCCCGCGCGCTCGAGCGGCGGGAAGATCGCACCGATCGCTAGTGCGAGGATTGCCATCGCTATTCGCTTCAGCGATCGCGGCGGGAACGGTCTCAGGCTCCACGCCATCACCAATGCACCGGCTACCGCCAGCGGGGCGATCAGTCGCGCGCTGATCGGAAAGACGATGATCCCACTGATGGCCGCGCCGAGCCAGGCGAGCGGGAAGATCAGGACCAGATGCTGCGCCAGTTGTGGTCGCTTCATCACTCGAGCGAGCAGCACGCCTATCGCGATGAGCAGCACCAACATCGGGCCGACGCGATTGGTCCAGAATCGTGGGTGACCGATCGCGAACCCGCCCGGCATGAAGATCATCCACACGGCCGCGGCGAACGCGTGCGCGGTTACAATTGACACGGAAGACAACCGGCTGAAGAGTTTCATGATGGCTGACGATCACGGCCTGCAAGGCGCCTGGCCGACTTTACCAATTGTTCGTCGAGTCCAGGCGTGAGCAGTTCTACGGGCGTGCGGCGTTTGAAGATCGCAATCGCGATCGTCCAGAGCAGTAGGACCGCGGCAGTCGTCGTGTTCTGCCACGACGTGAACTCCCAGCCATTCTGATTCCGAAACTTGAACGACGGATCGAACGGCCAGTGGTAATAAATCGGCCAGTTCGGACCCGAGCCGAAATAGTCCATGACCAGGTGTGAGTGCGCGAGCGCGAGATAGAGGACGAACACGCCGACGATTCGCCGCCCGCGCGAGAACGCGGCCAGCGTCGTGGCGATCACCAGCGCGAACAGAAGATTGTGGCCGAGCAGGTGATGATACGTCTGATACGCCGACTCACCGGCCACGATGCTGAGCCCGTCCAGATCCGGCACGCTCGCCGCCGCCATGCACGCGGCGCGTTCGCGTGCCGTGAGCGGAAACAAGTTGCCGACGCACCAGCCGGTCATGATGTGGGTGGGGACGTGCATATTCTTTCTCCCCTCCCCGGAAGGGAGGGACAGGGGGAGGGTTGAAGCGCGGCCAACTCAAAGCTCCGTTTAGTCAACCAAGCGTTCGCTTCAAGCACTCGAGCTTCCACCCTCACCCAGCCTCTCCCTTACAAGGAGAGGAGCCAGACTCACGCCGGCGTTTGCGTGTGTGGATCGAATCTTACGAACGCCGCCGACATCGCGGTCAGCAGCGCGATCACTTCGACGATCATGATCACGCCCGTGCTCGCCACGCCGGCGAGCCAGCTACCGCTGACGTGGTGGACGATTGCGCCGATTCCGACCGCAGCCACCACCACGAGCGCGACGACGAACATCTTCAGGAACATCACCATCATCATTCGGCCGGAGCCTTGCAAGTCGCCCGGCGCTGCCGTGACGAAGCGCGTGGGGAACAGCAGGAACATCAGGTTTTCAACCGCGAACATCACGAGATTCGCCGGGAGGATCAGCGTGGCGGCGGCGAGTAGATACGCCGTGTGCTCCGGCGCGGCGATCAGGGCCATGCCGATGATCGAGGCGTGAAACACGCTCATCACCAGCGCCGGCGCGATGATTTCGCCGGCGCAGATCGTCAGCGGCGGGAGCGGAAGCGCCTTGAGCGAATCGATCAGATCGATATCGCCGCGGAAGTCGAATCGTAGCGAGTTGGCGAGCATCACGCTGGCCCACATGATCACGCCGAAAGTCGGGCGCATGGTGTTGCCCCCGTCGCGCTGCGAGAAGACGAAGATGCCGGCGCCGATGCCGATCATCACCAGCAGCGTGAGCAGCCCGCGCGATTGGCGGACGGCGGTGGTGAGTTGCCGCCACGCGATTGGCCCGACGCCGCCGAGTCGTGGGAGCATCGGAGCACGCAGGCGGGAAGTCGTCGTCCGCATCGCGATCCCGCGCGTGCGCGCCTGGCGAACCATCTCGTATCGACGACGACTCGCGGTGACCGCCGCCTCCATGTACTGGGCGTCCAGCACCATGACCGCCACCAGCAGCACGGCGATCATCGCGATTGCGATGCCGATCCACATCCACGCACTTGGCCAGACGGTCGGTGAGGCGACGATGTGGCCAAAAACTTCGAACGGCTTGAGCAGTACACGCACCGCGGCCGACTGCTTCAGGCCGTGCGCGATCAGGGTCGGATCGCGCGTCTTGGCGGCGGCGATGATCGGTTCGACCGCGAACGCCAGCACCACCAGGATTCCCGCCAGGATGAATCGCCGCACGCGATTCAACACGCGTTCGGAGATGTTCAGCGCGATCAGCATGATCGCGATGCTCAGTACCTGGAGGAACACGAGCGACAGGAAACACGCCATGTACGCTGCGATCCAGCCGGGTGCGTAATTCCAGAAGAACGTGCCGAACACCGCTCCGCTGATCGCGGCCGTGCCGATGCCTTTGATGATCTTGTAGATCAGCAACTCGCGCCGCGTGAACGGTCCCGGGAAAAGGAAATCCGTCTCAGCGGGCGTGAACGCGATCGCGCGCTCGCCGGCCGCGCCGATCAGGTTCGCGATGCAGAATGTCAGCAGCACAACCGGCAGATAAATCATCACCGCCGTCGGATCGGATCGCGGCATCATGATGTGCCGAACGATCGCGCCGAACAACGACAGGCCGATTACGAGGAACCCGATCGTCAGGAAGAAGATGCTTCGCGCCGTTCGTCCGCCGCGAAACATCCAGCGCATTTTCGCACGCGCGAGCATGCCGAGCAGTCGCCAGAGTGATCGATGCATGATCATGGGTGCGACACCGGCGCGGGAGCGGGAACCGGCGGCGGCGTCGAACCATTCGCGCCCCCAGTTGTCCCCCCGCTTGCACCGTCGCCTTCTGTGACACGGAAGAAAACTTCTTCGAGCGAGGTGTCACCGCCGCCCACCACTTCAAACGCCGAGCGGGCGGCATCGGTGGGCCCGAAATACAAACTCCGCCCGCGATGGAGAATCAGCAGATGTGTACACAGATTCTCCACCAGTGCCAGCAGATGCGAGCTGATAATGATGGCCGCGCCGCTTGCGGCCTGATCCTTCAGCGACTGGTTCATCGTGCGGATGCCGCGCGGATCGAGGCCCGTGAGCGGCTCGTCCACGAGAATCGCGCGTGGCGAATGCAGGTACGCGCAGCAGATCGCCACCTTCTGCCGCATGCCGCGCGACAACTCCTGCGCCAGCTTGTTGCGCTGTTCGGTCAGCTCAAACTGCGACATGAGCTGCTCGGCCAGCGGTTTGTAATCGCGCACATCGTAGGCCGATGCAGTGAACTCAAGGTGCTCTTCGACCGTGAGCGCATCGAACAGCTTCGGATCGTCCGGCACGTAGGCGAGATTTCGCTTCGCCTCAACGGGCTCTTTCGCGACGTCATGCCCCGCGACGATCAGCCGCCCCTGCGTGGCGGGCGTGATGCCGGCGATCGCGCGCATCGTCGTCGTCTTGCCCGCGCCGTTCGGTCCGAGCAGGCCAAGGATCTGTCCGGGCTGCACGTCAAACGTCAGCCCGCCGACAGCGACGGTCTGATCGTAGTTCTTATGAAAATCCTGAACGTGAATCACGCGGCGGATTCTATGGGGGAAGGCACGGTTGGGAAACGTTGGTGGAGATCGGATCCTGCGGCTGGGCGCCGGGGGTTACCAGAGCGAAGCCCCGCCGGTGGGGAGGGGGGAGCCCGCGAGGA
>JACMJD010000301.1 GCA_014380825.1 Phycisphaerae bacterium
CATGAGGCCGGCGATGTTACAGGCCGCAAGCGCTTTCGGCAACAGCGGACAGACGATCGGCCCGGAGCCCGGCGCGGACGAATCGCGGACGTATCTGGCCATCCTTCCGCTGGCGATGCTCGGCGCGCTGGGCCTGCCGGTGCTGATCGATGTCGCGCAATCGGTGATTCGCACCGAGCGACTCGCGACGCACACGCGAACGGTGCTAATGGCCAGCGTGGTCGCATTTCTCACTGGTTTCATCGCGTGCGCCTGGTTCGCGCTGCCCGATCAGGCGCTGAGCCAAATTTCGTCGAGTCGGTGGCGGCAGGCGCTGTCGAGCGGTTTGATCGCGAGCATCAACACGCGCACTGCGGGCCTGCCAATCGAATACGTCTACGACTACCCGCGCGCGATGCAGTGGCTGCTGATCCTGCTGATGCTGATCGGCGGCGCCCCGGCGAGCGCCGCGGGAGGATTGAAATTGACGACGCTAATCGTGCTCTTCGCCGGCGTCCGCCGCGCGCTGCGCGGCGAAGCGCCGGGCCGATCGTTCGGCGTCGCGCTGGTCTGGCTCGGCATTTTCGCGATCCTGATCTTCTTCTCGATGCTCTGGCTGCTCGGCAGCGCCCCGGAAATCTCCAGCGACCGTGCCCTGTTCATCACCGCCAGCGCCGTCAGCAATGTTGGGCTGTCACCCGACCCGCTCTCGATCACGGCGGCGAATGGTTATGCCCTGTCGATGACGATGCTGCTGGGCCGGTTGTTTCCGATCTGCATTCTTTGGTGGATGGCGGTGACGACGAATGACGGCGAGATCGCCGTCGCGTAAATCGCAAATCACAAAGAAGCTCCGATGCGAAAGCAGAAAAGCTCTAAATGCGAATCCACGCTTTGCGTTGCTATTGAGTCTTGAGATTTCTTTGTGATTTGTCTTTTGTGATTTGGAACTTCCGCTACTTCCGGCTTTCTCGCTCGATCGCCGTAATCTTATCCACCCGCCGATCATGCCGGCCCGGTACGTACGGCGTGCTCAGGAAGATTTCGACGATCTGGCGAATCTGATCCTCGCTCAACAAATCCGTTCCAAGACACAGCACATTGCAGTGATTGTGTTCTCGCGATCGACGCGCCGTCACTTCATCATGCGCCAGCGCCGCTCGGATGCCCTGAATCTTGTTGGCGACGATCGACATGCCGATGCCGCTGCCGTCGAGCAAGATGCCAAGATCGCAATCGCCCTTCGCGACCGCGCGGGCCGCGGGTGCGGCGACATCGGGGTAGTCGGAGGCGGCCGTGCCATCCGAGCCGAAGTCGGTCGTCTCGTGGCCCAGCTTGTTCAGCAAGGGCAGGAGACGTCGCTTGGCATCGTATCCGCGGTGGTCGCACGCCACGGCCAGTTTCATCAATCGCTCCTTCGTCGCTTCAGAGGTTAGAGGTTAGAGGGCAGAGGTCAGGGAAGAAATTGAATTCGTCTTCCCTGCCCTCTGCACTCTGACCTCTGCCCTCTACGCAAGCACTGTTTCCTTCAACCGCTTCTCGATCAGACTTTTGAGCATGACCGCCAGTTCATTGTACAGCGAAGCGTCGCCGCCAATGGGGTCTTCTACGTCGCCGGCGGGGTCGAGCGATACGGTCTTTTCCGCCGCACCGGGCACGAGCGATGTCACCGCTTGAAGATGACTTCGCTGCATCGCGAAGATGATGTCGGCCTGGTGAATCAGCTCGACACTCAGCGTGCGCGAGCGATGCTTGGATAGATCCGCGCCGAGCGTTTTCACCGCATCGACCGCCTGCGGCGTTGCCCGCACGCCGGGCATCGCCCAACTGCCGGCGGACATCACGATCACGCCTTTGCTTTCGAGCTGCTCTTCGCTCACGCCTAGATGTTGCGCGATCACGTGCCGCGCGATCGCCTCCGCCATCGGTGAGCGGCAAGTGTTTCCGCTGCACACGAACAGCACGGTGGTGCGCAGCAGGCGCTCGATGATTCGCTGATCGTAAATTCCGGTCCGCACAATTTCCCACTTGTCCTTGCCGACGCGAAGGATCGTCGACGGCTTTGCGTATCGCGGCTGGGCCGCATCCAGCACTAGGTCGACTTTGCCCTCCAGATGATCAAATGATTGCACGCCCGCCGTGGTTTTCGGTTCGACCAGCGTGAGGGCAACCGGTGCTCGCACTTGTTCGAGCACATCGCGCGCGACAATGTGATCCGGGCATCGCAGCGTGATGATGTTGTCATCGTACAGATCCGCGACGTTGACCTTCTTGCTGCTCGCGACCTCGCGCTGTCGCGCGGGCGACACTTCAAACATTAACCCCACCGGACCGGGCAAGAGCTTCTTCATGATGCGACGACCGAGATCGCCGACATCGTCAAGAAACTCCATCGCCGCTTGCGGCTTAGCGAGGTGAACCGTGAACGGACGAGCATCCCCACCGCCGCGCAGCTCGCGCAATCGCGCAATCGCTTCCGGTCGATCCAGCGCACCAGCCGCGCCATAGACCGTTTCAGTCGGCAGCACGACCACACCGCCCGCGCGGAGTTTTTCGCCCGCGCGCGCGATCTGCGCGTCGTAATCAGCCACATCGAAAATATTCACGACATTGGCGGACATCTGCATCACGACCGATTATCTGCCTGCCGATCGCATACTTCAAGAACGGCCCGCCGGACGTATGATCTGGCGTGTCTAATCTCCCAAAGGAGTGCGATGAATCACTGTCTCAGAAAATTATCGATTGCCTTGGCGTTACTGGTCGGCGCGGGGTGCGTCGCCAATCAATCGCAGCAGACGCATGCGCAGACGTCGCAGCCGACGCAGGCGACAGCACCGTCATCGAGCGTCGATGCGATTCTCGATGGGTTGGAACGGCGCGGGCAGGATCTGCAATCGCTGCGCGCTGATGTGAAGTTGACCGAAACTGATCCGGCGCTCGGCAATGAAATGGCAAGGTCAGGCTGGTTCGCGCTGCAAAATCAACCCGACGGATCGACGCGCGCTCACATCGTCTTCGACCGAAAATACGTCGACCAGAAGACGTCGAGCGAGAAGATCGAATATCTCCTCGACGGCGGAAAACTAACCGACCGAAATTACGCGCGCAAAAAGCAGGCGACGCGCACGATCATGCGACCTGGCGAAAAGATGAACCTGCTGAAACTGGGCGAGGGCCCGTTCCCGCTGCCGATCGGACAAAAGCGGCTCGATGTGCTTGAGCAGTTCGACGTGCAGAAAATCGATCCCGCCAACGACGATCCACCGGGCACAGTACACCTGCAATTGACGCCGAAAGAGCGCACGCCGCTGTCGCGAAAGTTCAAGACGATCGACACTTGGGTGGCCAACGACTTGCCGGTGCGGATCAAAACGCTGGATCGCAACGAATCTACCGAGCGCACGACGGACCTGACGAACATCCAGATCAATTCAGCCCTGAAGGATGCAGACTTCGAGCTGCCAAAAATCGACGACAAGTGGAGTCTCACTGAAGAGACGTACCAAGAACCGTCGAACACTCCGTCAAGCGGTCGTTGATCACCGCGTCGTCGGCAAAGTCGACGTCGGCTGAGTCGTCGGCGACGTAGTCGGAACCACCGTCGGCCGAGTCGTTGGCGGTGCCACCGGCGGCACCGTCGCGGGCACGGTCGCGGGCATCGCGGGCGCTGTTGCGGGTTCGGATTTCTTGGCGCGATCCTCCTCAATGTTCCGATCCAGCGCGCGCTTCATTTCGTTCTTATCCTGAAGCTCGTCAACCTTGCGGTTCCGCTGCGCATCGTACTGCTCCTTCAGCACGGGCTCGTTGATCTTCAGCGATGTCACCACATCGCGCTGAAGCGATGCTCGCAGGCCCTGCACGGTCACCTCGAGTTGACGCGCAACCAGGAATTCGCGCACGCTATTCTTCACGTCTTCGAACTTCAGCAGCTTTGGCGGGATTCGCTGTTCGAGCTTGATGATGTGATAGGCGTCGCCGATAAGCGTCGCATCGGACACTTCGCCAATCTTCAACGCGAATGCGACGTCCTTGAAAAGTGTCGGAAAATCAGGCGTGTCGCGACTGAACGGCTGAAGCTCGCCGCCCAGCGCGGCGCTTGGCGGGTGGCGGCTCATCTCGCGCGCGACGACCTCGAATGCATCGCCCGCCGAAAGCCGGCGCTTCACTTCGGTCGCCTCTTTAAGATCGGCCACCTGAATATCGCGCACCACGGCTTTCTCGCCGTACAGATGATTGAACGCCTTGCGTAGCGCCTCATCATCGGGCGGGCCCTGCGCTTTCAGGACTGATTCGGCGAGCGCCCGCAGGTTCGTATTCGTCTCCATCACGATGTTGAAATCGGTGCGCGACACTTTCTGCTGCTGAAGCAACTGTTCGAGCAGCATATTTCGTTCTTTGCGAATGTCGTTGCGAATCTGCTCGGCACGAATCTTGTTCTTGGCGGCCTCGGCTTTTTCCAGCTCGACGTTCAGTAGATGCAGATCGCGATCCTTCTCCTCATTGAAGAGCGTCGCCAGGTATCGCTCCGTTTCGTTGGTGACGTCGGTTGGCGTGACGTTCAGGCTGCGCGCTTTCGCTTCCTGCTTGGCAAGCTCGAGCTGCGCCACTTTGGCGAGCATGTTCAGGCCGTAAGCTTCGACCAGCGGCTTTTCGAGCTGCCGACGGGTGATGTTCGTGTTGCCGACGACCGCGATCACATCGTCGCCGCTGTTGGCGGGCGTTGGCGGCGTTGCGTTCACATTGGGTGATTGCGTCGCACCCGGATTCGCAGGCGGATTGCTCGTCGCCGGTGGACGGTTGCCGCTCGGGTTCGTCACGTTCGGCGTGTTCGACGCGACCGGCGCGGGCGCGTCTTTATTCGCGCAACCGCTGATCGCGATCGTCAAAATGATCGTGAAAAGACGGAAATTTCCCCAGTTTTTTCGATCGCGGTGCGGCTTCAACGGTGGCCTTTCGCTAGTGGTGTCGCGCGGATTGTCAGAACGGTGTGAACGGGTGTCAAGCGATTCTGCGGCAATCCGCAAGCATCATAACCGCAACCTGACGAGAGTTTAGCGCCGCCCCGGTTGTGGCCGCGCCGGTTGGCCGATACAAAACACTTCATGACGTTTCGCATTTTCGTCGCATTCGCTTTGATTTTTTCCGCCGTCGCATCTGCGGCCGATAAACCCGTCCCGCAGGTCAAGCGTGCGCTGATCATCAGCGTGGATGGTTTGCGTCCCGACCTGATGCTCCGCGCCAAAGCGCCGCGCATGCAGGCAATGCTCGACCGCGGTTCATATTCGATGTGGGCGAAGACCACGCCGGGCGCGATCACATTGCCGTCGCACGTGAGCATGCTGACCGGCGTGCCGCCGGAATGGCACGGCATCATGTGGAACCACGAGCTGCCGCTAAAGGAAGCCGTCTATCCAAACTTCCCAACCCTGTTCGAGTTGGCCAAGCGCCAAAAAATGTCAACCGCGGTGGTGGCCGGCAAGACGAAGTTCAACGTGCTGGATAAACCCGGCGTGCTGGATTGGAAATTTTTCGCCAGCACCAGCACCGACAGCGACAACGAGGTGATCGCAACCGCACTGAAGATTCTGCGCGATCATCAGCCGGACGTGATGCTCGTCCATTTCGCGATCGTCGACGTCGCCGGGCACGGCAAGGGCTGGGGCTCACCAGAGCAGATGGCCGCGATCGAAGCAACCGACAAGTCGATCGCCCAGATTTTCGACGCGCTGGATGAGCTGAAGCTTGCCGATTCCACGTTCATCATCCTGTCGGCCGACCACGGCGGCGCCGGTCGCACGCATGGGCCGGAAGATCCGCGCAGCCGCATCATCCCGTGGATCGCGATGGGCCCCGGCATTCGCAAGAACTTCGATCTCACGCTGCTCGGCGCGGATTCGAACATCGAAACCTACGACACGTTCACCACGACCTGCACGATGCTGGGAATTCCATTCCAGCGGAACGTGAAGGGCAAGTTCATTCCGCAGATTCTGGAGAATCCGGAGCTGGTGAGACCGCAGTCGGATGCGACGACGCAGCCGAACAAGTAGACGTCGTGATTACGTGATTACGTGAGTAGATGCATCACGTAAACACGTAATCACGTTATCATTCCTCCATGCCCATCGTCGGTCACGGCATCGACATCATCGAAACCGCCCGCATCAAACGCTCCGTCGAAGAACACGGCGAACGGTTCCTCGATCGCGTGTACACGCCCGCCGAGCGCGAATATTGCCAGCGCAGCAAGAAGCGTTACTTCGAACATTTAGCGGGTCGGTTTGCCGCGAAGGAAGCTGTCCTGAAAGTCCTCGGCACCGGCTGGCGTGGCGGGATCGCCTGGACGGACATCGACATCGTCTCCCACACCTCCGGCCAGCCTCGTGTCGTTCTCACCGGCGAGTGTCTGCGGATCGCGAATGAGCTGGGCATCCGCGCCTGGCACGTGAGCATCAGCCACATCGAAACGCACGCGACCGCGAGCGCGATTGGGTTGCGAAGCGAGTAACGAACCGAACTATCTCGGAGTTTCACCAATGAATCGTCGACAATTTCTGCAAGGCATGTCCGCGACTTTTGCAGCGTCACTTCTCACCCGATCTCTGCCGCTTGCGGCGTCGCAAACCAAACCCGCCGAAATTCTCAAACGAAAAATTCCCGCGACCGGTGAAATGATTCCAGCGATCGGGCTCGGCACCTGGCAAGCCTTCATGCCCAAAGACCCGAACGACGGGACCGCGCTCGCGCCCCTGGAAGAAGTTCTAAAAACTTTCTACGACCTGGGCGGACGAGTCGTCGACACCGCGCCGGCATACGGTGCGGCCGAGGAGGTCACCGGCAAGCTCGCCGAAAAGCTCGGCATCACGAACGACCTGTTCTTCGCAACGAAAGTCTCAGCCAGCGGATCAAGTGCGGCGGCTCAGATGAACGCCTCGCTCAAGAAACTTCGGCGTGACAAGATCGACCTGATGCAGATCCACAATCTCGCCGACGCGAAGAACAATCTTGCGCTGCTGCGCGAATGGAAGAAGGAGGGAAAATTCAGATACATCGGCATCACACACATCTCGCCGGCCAAGATGGATGACCTTACCACGTACGTGAAAGACGGCGTCGATTTTGTGCAACTGCCCTACTCGCTTGCCATGCGCGATGCAGAAAAGTCGCTCATCCCCGCGTGTGTCGAGCACAACGTCGCCATCATCGTCATGCGTCCATTTGATGGCGGAAATCTCTTCGCGAAAACCAAGGGCAAACCGCTGCCGGATTCGGTGAAAACATATGCGTCAAGCTGGGGCGAAGCGTACCTGAAATGGATCCTGGCGAACGAAGCGATCACCGCGGTCCTGCCGGCGACGAGCAAGGTGGATCATCTGAAAGACAACATGAACGCCGGGTCTGGACGACTGCCGGATGCGAAGGATCGCGACGAGTTGGCGAAGACGTTGGAGATGTAAACCACGGCCGTCGAAGTACTCTTCGGCGGCATCCTCTTGACGCAACCGCTAATCTTTTTGCTTTGTCGCGCCCAGTTCCTTTGCGATCTCGGATTCGAGTTCGTCCAATTTCCCCAACTCGGATTTCTCCTGCGCGAGCACATCCGCCTGGATCATGCGATCGATCTCGTCGTCGGTGATCGTCTCCACGCCCGCTGAAGCGGGCTCGCCAGCGCTTGTTGCGGCGCTTTCCATGCTGTCGAGGAAGACTTCCATCCGTTCTTCCATCGATCCCGCCTGCGCGACGGCGAGTTCCCACTCCGCCTGCGTTTTGGTCAGGTCCATTTCGCCGAACACGCGCCCGATCTCGCGGGCCATCAGGTTCATGCTCTCGGCGAACTGCTGACTGCTCGCCGCCTGCTGCTGGATCAGCATCGCGTTCTTGATCGCCAGCAGTTGCCGCTCGAGCATTTTCTTGACAGTCGCGGTTTTTTTCAGCGCGTTGCGGATGAATAGATACTGACCATTGTCGCCGATCTTCTTCGCGTGCTGCGCGTTCTTGATGAAGTCTTCGGAGAACTTCTCCTGCTGCCGGATCGACCGCTCGATCGCGCGCACGCCCTGCCGGATTTTCATCTCCCGCTCGATGCGGCGCTCGTCTTTTGATTTGAACAATCCCATAAGATTTTCTTCGCCACAGATGGGGACAGATGCACACAGATGAAATACAGAATTCAATTCTTATCTGTGTTCATCTTTCCCCATCTGTGGCTAAAGGTCCCCGTCTTTTGCCGCGTGCCGTTTGCGGACAGCTTTGTCAGCCTGATCGAATGCTTCTTCCTGTTTTACTGCGCCGCGGTCAATGTCGTTCCAGATGTTCATCAGTTCCTGACCAGCACCGGACAGACCAGCGGCGCTAAGCGCGTCCTTGTCGCTTTGCGCGCCCAGTTCCAGAATCTGATCCAGCCGCTCCTGGTACATATCCTGCGAAACCGAATCATCTTCAATCCATCCACTGATCTTCGCGACATCGGTGTCGGTGACATTCAACCGCCCGAGCGCCCGGCCGCTCTGTTTGTTTTCCTGAATCATCCGCAGGCGGCTGACGGTGAGCAGTTCTTTGCTGCGCAAGTTCAACTCGCGCGCGCTCATCAACTGCTCCTGCGTCTTCAACTCGAAATCCTGCGCGAGTGCTTTCCGGAGTTCCGGTGATTTCTGGGTGGCGCCCTGCTGAAAGATCTTCTGCTTATCGAGGCTCATCTGCTCGATCTTCTTGAACAGCCGATCGCGCTGCTTGGTGAGCAGGATCTCCTCCCGCCGCAGCTCTTGCTTGTCGAGTTGGCTGAGAGTTTTCTTCTTGCCGAAGATTTTGTCGATGAGTGCCATGCAGTTCGTCTCGTGGCATGGGCGTCTCGCCCGTGCGCGTGCGGCTCAAGCCGCCGAAGCATGGGCGAGACGCCCATGCCACGGTCAAGTTGATCAACTCGCTTCCGGCTCAGCACGACGCTTCGGGTCCGCTTGCGGTTTCGCCGGCTCGCGGGTGCGCGATGGCGGCTCAGCATCGCTCGCTCCTGTCGCCGTTGTGCGATCGTTTGTCGCCGTCGCGTCCGGACTCTTCTGGCCGGTCTCCAGTTCCAATTCTTCGTACAGCGCCTGCTCCTCCTCCGTCATTCCCGCCGTCGCTGCGACACCCGCCACACTATCCGCCAGCTCAGTATCGGCTTGCAATTGGGCGAGCATCTCTTCCGCGGCGGCTGCGTCGGAGGCGATCTCTTCGCTGTCGGGCAGTTGCGCGGTTTGGCCTTGTTGCGTCAGCTCGAGATTGTGGAGGTGCGTGCTGACGACGTTCACTTGCTGGTTCAGCACCTGAACCATTTGCTGCCGCCGCTCAATGTCTTTGCGGAGTTGCAGCAACTGCTGCGTGACGCGCTTTTTCGTCAGCGGCGCGCGAGCGTTTTTGAACTGCTCGCGCAGCTCGTCGTCCTTTCCTTCCAGCGCTGTGATTTCCTCATACGCACGTTCGCGCTGCTGCGACAGCGCGGCCCGGCGCTCGGACAGGAACGCGACCTTTTTTTCTGTCTCGCCCTTGCGGGCGAACAGCGATCGGATGCGATCAATCAGCGGCATGCCTGAACCTCCCGCCATCAAACCTCCCGCCGAACTTGCATTAGACACGACATCGGACTTGCTCGATGTAGAAATCGGCGCGCTTCCTTCACGGAACAGCACGACGCGCCCGTCGAGTCGCTTGGCAGCCAAACCCGGGTTGGCCTTGGCGAATGATTTTACCTCGGCTTCGACCAGTTGGAGAGGCAACTGCGTTTTGGCGGCGATTTTGTCGCTGACGATGCCGCTGGTAAGCAACTCGACGCGTGCGGCCTCGATTTCGCCTCGGATTCGCTGGCGTTTTTCGTTCTCGGCCTCGGGGTCGAACAGGTCGACCAGCGCCTTCGTCTCCGGCGGGCCGTACACCGACCACCCGCCCGCGCCATTTGGCTCGGCGAGAATCACCGTCCGCTGCGCTGTGCGTTCGGCCACGCCGCGCGCTTCGATCGTGAAGCCGCTGGTCGAAACCATCACGACCGTCATCGGCACATTCGCCACCGGCGGCGGGAGCGTTCGCAGGAACGCTTCGACGTCTTTCGAATCCATCGCCTTGGTCTCTTTGCCGGCGATCAAATCACGCGTTGGCGAGGCGCATACGACGCGGAGATGTCCGACCGAGCGCGAAAACCAGAAGAGCCGCTTTTGCTTGAGCGGGACGTCGATCATTTTTCCGATCGGCATCGATTCCTGGAGCGCGCGATCGGGAACGTTCATCTCGGACATCGTGCGCTTCAGTTCCACGCCGCGATCGGATTCGGCCGGCGCATTGTGCAGCAGCGCCGTGATCGCGCGGCGGCCGCGCGTGGTGTCGAGGACGAGGCGCGGATCGTCGAGCAGTCGCGTGACGTGCTCGATCATCTGCCGCTCGGCGAGCTGGTGAGAAGATGGATCAGTGTTCTTCATTCGTCGTGCCACGGATTCGTGCGATGATCGTGACAAGTGCGAGCAGCGCCGCAAAAGTCCAACCGATCACTGAGAGAATGCCGTAAAAGTATCCCAACTCAAAACTCCGCTTCAGCGGTTGCAGCGACGCGCGAGCCACATCGCGGGCAGAAACCGGAACCAGCCGGCAGAAATTTATCGCAACCGTCGCGACCGCATTTGCCTTGTAGCGCGCCGGGCAGCATGACGTCCGCGTGCGGCGAGCGCGACGCCAGCACGTTGAACACTTGCGCCGCCAGCGCCTGCCGCAGCGTGCGGCCGGTACGGTTGATATATCGCCACTGTGCCGCCGCCGCCAGCATCATCGGTACGCCCCACCAAGCTCCGATGATAGCCGTCGCCAGCGTGCACGCGATCCAGAGCACGTTGATCTGCACGCCAAAGGTGGGCGGATCGATTGGCGATAGCTCATGTCGCTTGGCGACGGCGTTGTACGTTTCGACCACGCCTCGAATGTCTCGCACGTGCAGCACCATCTGCCACAGTGACAAGACGTGTGCCGCGATCAGCAGGAGCGCAAATCCCTCGGCCGCGATCAGTACGCGCGGAGCGGTGGCGAATTCGCGGACGATGTGCGGCAA
>JACMJD010000302.1 GCA_014380825.1 Phycisphaerae bacterium
CGGCACGATGCCGGGTGTGATCGAGTACGAAACCGTGTTCGCGCCAAGATCGATCGGCGATGACAGCGTCAGCACCGTCGATGGGTCAGTCAGCGATTGCAACTGCATGTCCGCCGACGACATCGAGGCGAACACGTTCTCGTTGAACGTGAACGTGAATTTGTTCGGGTTCGTCGAATGGTCAAACACCGAGCTCACGAGCTGCGGCGCAACCGCTTCGGCGGAGTTGACCAGAAGCTGCGGCTGGTTCGCGCCTTCGCGTGTTTGGAACGCCGTCCAGTTGTTCGAGTTGGTCGTGATCGCCAGCGTGATCACGCGGTCGCCGAACAGCTCTTGGTTGATGGCGCTGGAAACGTCGAAGTTCATGTAGCCGACGCCGTTGGGCATCGTCAGCGATTGGAGCGGATACGACTTCACCGGCAGCGAAGCCTGCGCCGTCGCTTGCGTCCAACTGTCGCTGAGCATGATCCACGCGCGGCCGATCATGTTGCTCGTCGTCTGATTCTTGTAAACGCGCAGCGTCGCGCTCGATGCCTTGCCGCCGACGCTCGCGAGGCTGAACTTCATCAGGAACGTGTTGAACAAACTGGCCGACCCGGTGGTCGCCACACCGGTTGCGTCGCCGGTGGATTGCGTGTCGCGGTCGTCGGTTGGGTTAAGCGTGAAGTTGCCGGGCGCGATGTTCGCATCCAGCTCCTTGGCGATGATGTCCGTCGTCGTCAAACCGCTCGCCGTGAGTTGGAAGCGCGCGGTGCCGGCGATCACGTCCGCATCGCTGCTGGCGCTGAGCAGAATCGATTGATACTGATTCCAGTTGCCCGGCGTGAAGACCAGGCTCGTCGCGCCGGCGAGATTCACATTCGCATCACCGCCGGCGGTCTTTGTCAGGTTGACCGTTACGTTTGTCAGCGGCGCGCTATTCAATCGCACGCGCGCAAGCGCCTGGCCGGTCTCTGGGACCGTCACGTTCGTCTTTTCAAGAATGAATCTCGGCGCGGCGGCGGGGAAAACCGTCGCGCGCTGGGCGCTGGCTTTCGTGCCGTACGTCGGATCGTTGATGAAGATGTCGCCCCAGGTGGTGATGTCGAGGTTCGAGTTGTACTGATACGTCGAGCCCGGCAGCATATTCAGCGTGGCGGGGCTGTTGTTGTTCCACGCCCAGCCCATGAATCCGACGCCAAGCGAATTGCAGATCTCCAGAACGCGCCGCGTGCGATACGGGGCCGAATCCATCCCTTCCCAGGAGAATTCGCCCGCGAGAATCGGCAAGCCCAGATTCTGCACCGCGCTCAGTTGCGTGGCGATATCCCACGTGCTGGAGTTCACTTCGAAGCTGCGATCTTCCGTTCGCCACTGACTGTAGAAGTGAATGGAAAAGAGAATATTGTGCTGCGGATCCGCCGCCTGCACCGCGGCGGCGTAGTTCTTGATCGTGTTGATGTCCTGTCCCCAGCCGCCGGCATCCAGCACGATCAGCGCGTTCACGCCCGCGTTGCGCAGGCGCTGCACCTGCGTGATGTAACTGTCTCGCCACACGCTGGTGGTCGGGCCCCATTCGTTGGCGATGTTGAGCATCAGCTTGGATTCATATTGCTGAAGCCACTGCACGTTGGCCGGGTCAAGCCAGTGATCGACGACGGCCGCGAGCGCCGTCGGGCTTTCGTGATCGGTGGTGTTCGTCGTCGCATGGTCTTCGACGATCGGCACCATGTTGTTCGCAAGGTATCGCTCGACGATCGTCTTACGTTCCGCCGGCGTGTTCGATCCGCCGGATGCGTCGGCCCAGTTGAACACCGCGCGCACTGCGTTGGCGCCGGTCTTGGCGACGTGATCGATCGCGTTCAAATTCTCCGTCGGATTTCCCCACCACTGATTTTGGTTGGGCCCCTTGATGATGAATTCATATCCGTTGGCGTCGTAAACTTTGTTGCCCGAGACGAAGAACCCGGTGCCCGTGTTCCACGCCGGCCGCGGCACGGGATCAGCGCTGAGCAGACGGCGAGGCTCAAGTTGTTCACATCGCGCGGTGGCGTTCATGAGCGCAGTACGCACGCGAGCGCGAGAAGATCGAGGGGAAGATCGAGCGAAAGGCATGGAGTGACTCCGCAGTAACGAACAACGCCGAACCCAGGCGTCACAATCGATTGCGGCCGAGAGTTTAGAACGTTGACGAACGCGTCGCAAGAAACTTCCTGGTTCAGCGTCGATTATTTCACCGCAACCGCTCAGCAACGCCGCCGCAACGCGATGGCCGCGTGCCCATTCACTTTTCAAGCCACCATTCATCGGCCGAGATCGTCTCAGCAACGGTTGTCGGCCCGGGCGGGGGATGCGATTTTGGAGGTGCTGACGATGAGGAATTCAGTGTGCCAATGCGCATCCAGAACGAAGTCGCTCCCGACGTCTGGCGCGTAGTTGAAAGTTCCGACTGTACTGACCGGACTACGCCGTCGCCTTGCCACCGTTTCCAAACTTCGCGCCGCCAAGTTTGCCAGGCGTCGCCGGGGGTAGCGCGACCGCGACCGGGCGCTGTCCGGGTTGGCTGTTGAAGGCTTGGTCGATCAGGCTGTAGTCGTCGAAGTCGACCACGCCGTTGTAGTCGAAGTCGCCGTTGCTGAAGCCGGTCAGGTTGTTGTTGAACCCGAAGTCGATGTGCGAGTAGTCGTCGAAATCGATCACGCCGTTGTTGTCGGCGTCGCCGGCGAACACACGGAAGTTGATGACGATGTCGCTCGTCGTCGGGTTGCCGGCGAAATCGGTGACAGCGCCGGCGGGCAGCGTCGCCTTGTAGAAGCCGTCGGGCATCCGCCCGGCGGTGTACTTCCAGCGATACGTCCACGGCTGCGTGTTCGCCGGGATCACGTCGATCGTGAACGCGCTGGCGGGCAACGTGGTGTTCGTCGTCAGGTCTTCGACGATCACGTCGGCAACGTCGATGCCCATGATCGGCCTGTTGAACTGAATCTTGACGGCCTGATCGCGCTCGCGATCGAAGCCTGGCGTCGAGAGCACCGCGAGCGGGGCGGACGCCGGCGCGTCCATGCCGCGCGTCACGAGTCGATAGCTGCCCCACGGCGCTTCATGGCGGAAGCTGTTGTAAGCGAACATGACTTCGCCGCCGGCCGCGCCGACGTCGCCGTGCGTTTCGGGACGGAAGCTGTCGGCCACGGGGAAACCGCCGGGGTCGAGCACCGTTCCGTCAACCGCGACGCGCGCCGCGAAGATGTCGTCGCGGTTCTGCGCGGGGAACGGATAGTTCCGCTGATCGGTCCAGGTCATCACGTATTCGGTGCCGTCGAAGATCGCGGCCGGCTGCGTTTGCAAACCTTGTTCATCGATCAGCGTGATTTGTCCGCTGAGTGCCGTGCCATCGGCGCCGATTCGCATGGCGCGAATCGCGTTGCTGTCATTGATGGCCGGGTTCACCGGGTCGCGATTCTGCGTGTACATGATCATCGCTTCGGTGGCCGCTTCACCGCCGTTGGAAACGACTGTGGGCGTCCCGTTGCCCGGATAACTGGATGCAATGCCGCCGGTCACGAACGTGCCGTCGAGATTAATCTTGGCGAACACGACCGATGCACGCGGTGCATCGTGCGTCGACTTAGTCGTCCAGGCAGCGATCCATCCGCCGTTAACAGGTTCGGTGTCGCCGGAGAGGGCGAACCCGAAATTCAGTTGGAAGCGCGGGGTGACGGGCGCGAAATTCGAATCGAAAATTCGGGCAAAACGGGAGCTGCGATGCAAAGATCCTTCGCTACTGTTTCCGATCAGAATGAGACGATCGCCGTTGACCGCGACATCGCCGAGTCCGAATCCGACGCCGGATTGCATGGTCATGACCGGGATGAAATCGCCCGGTGCGCCGTCGATCGAAACCGTGCGCGCGTAGATCTGGTTGCCCGCGGGACCGCTGACCGCGCTGAAGAGCACGACGTATCGGCCGTTGAGGTAGACGACTTCGTAGCCGCCGGGCTTGGCCGCGGAGTCGGCGATAACGAACGGCTCGGCATCGAGCGCGACGCCTTGCGGATTAACGCGCTGTGCGAGCAGGCGCGTGCCGTAGGCGGTGCTGCTGGCGAAGACCGCCAGGAAGTTGTTGCCATCGCTCGCGAGCTTCGACCCCGCCTGCGACGGCGCGGCAAGCGATACATCGGCCTGGCCGATCAGCGTGTCGGCGGGGGAGACAACCGATACGGCGATTCCTGGTTCCTGCGATGCTTGATCGGTGTACAGCATCTTCACGCCGCCGTCACCGCTGCCGGCGAGCTTCGGCGTTGTCTGATAGTCAGGCGCGTCGGTGA
>JACMJD010000303.1 GCA_014380825.1 Phycisphaerae bacterium
ACGGCGCCGCCAGCAGGGGGCTGTCGATGATATCGAGCATACCGCCGAAGCCCGGAACCAACCGTCCGCTGTCTTTGACTTCGGCGTCGCGTTTCATCAGGCTTTCCAGCAAGTCCCCGAGCTGTCCGATTCCGCCGATGATCAGGCCGAAGATCGCGCCTTTCCACCACGGCAGGCTGTAGCCGTTTCGCGCGTTGATGAACGGCGACATCGCCGCGCCAACGGCGGCGGCGGTGAGCAGGCCGAAGAATAATCCTTCCCACGTTTTGCCGGGGCTAAGCCACGGGATGAGTTTCCGCCGCCCCAGCGCGCGGCCGCCGAAGTAGGCGCCGATGTCGGTGAACTTGACGCACAGCAGGATCATCAGGATCAGCATCGTCGATCCGGAAACGTGCGCTGCCCCTTTCACGCGCAGCGCGACGACGAACCACCCGAGCCCGCCGAGATACATCGTGGCCAGCACGGTGCCGGCCATCTGCACGATCGCATCGTGCGTGACGCGCTGCGACGCCCGCGCCAGTGCGGCGGCGAGCATCACGAAGACAATGATGAACGCCAGTGTCGACGCGGCGATGTTCTGAAACTTTGGCCACTGCGTCGCGAACGCGTGGATCAGCATGAGCCCGGATCCCACCGCCGAGATAAACCGATACGGCTTGACGCGCTCGGCCGTGAAAAGTGTGGCGAGCTCGACCGTCGCGAACGGCAGGATGAACATCAGCAGCGCCAGAATTCCAACGCCGGCGATCCCACGATCACGAGTCGGATTCCAGGCGACCGTGTTTTTTTGAATCCAATGGTCGAGGAACAGGAGAACAAACAGCGCCGCCAACATCATCGGGCCGTAGGTGAGACGATTTTTTAGCGAGCGTTCCATAATGTCTTCTTCCTCTTCCGAACGCCGGGAGAGGGCTAACGATTCGCAATCACATCCCGATACTCCGCCGACACGTGAATTCTTCGGAACATCAGCTCGCTGTTCAGCGCTTTGGTCATTGGTGAGACTTTGTCGAACTCGATCAACTTTCCATCCGCTTCCATCACGAGGATCTGTTTCCCGCTCACTGGATCGTTCGGGTCGTATGTCTCGTATGGTGTATCAGACGCTTCGTCATAAAACATGTCGTACGCCGGATCACCGCCGGCCGCGGTAATCGATTGCTCGGCCCGCGCGACGATTTCTTTCACGCGCGCCGCGTCATCGATGCGCGACAGGTCAATCGTCTTGTACGTTCGTCGAAACAGCATTCCTTTGCACAAACTCGACAGCACGGGATCGTCGGAGTTGATCCAGAGTTTGAACGAATGCGCGACCGAGACGTCGTCCAGATCGCGAAACTCATCCATGTTCAACCGCTGGCCAAGCAGCGCTTTGTAAACCGGATTATCCCCCGGCGGCCAATGCAATCGTCCTTGAACTGCCAGGCGTTTGGCGCGTTGAAGGGCGAGCTTCAGCATTCCTTCGGCGCTGCGGACGACCTTGTGAAAGTACACATTGCGATACATGTGAAAGCGCGACTGAAGATACGCCTCCACCGCGCTCACGCCTTTCCACGTAACGGCCAGGCGATTGGTCGGCTCGTGAATCGTCAGCGCGTGCAGCAGCCAGGTGAGGTCGTAATCGCCGTACTTGCTGCCGGTCATCAGGTTGTCGCGCAGGAGATAATCGAGCCGATCGGCATCGAGCTGGCTGGAAAGGATATCGCAGAAAAAGCTGCGGCTGGGCCGGCACTGGAGCAGATCCGCTACGCGTTGCGGCAGCGATCGATCGCGCTCGACCAGCACGCGGTTGACCTCGCTGTCATCGTCCAGCAGCACCTGCCGCGTCAGATCTTCGTGATGGATTCCGCTCACGCGCTCGAACACATGACTGTACGGCCCGTGACCCAGATCGTGCGTAAGCGCGGCGGCCAGACACACGGTCTGATCTTCTTCAGTGATGTAAAACGATCGGCACAACTGCTCGAGAATCCGCCGGGCCGTTTGCATCACGCCCAAGCTGTGGCTGTATCGCGAATGATCCGCACCGGGATAAGCCAGCGACGCCATGCCGAGCTGTCGGATGCGGCGAAGTCGTTGGAATTCCGCGCAGTTCAGTAGCTCAAACAACAAGCTGTCAGCCGGTCGCTCGAGGCGGAAGGCGATCACGTCGTGGACCGGATCTCGGATGATCTTTTCGGACATGATTTTTCTTAGATTCGCATGCTAAGCGCAAATTCGGAACTCTGCCACGGATTCAGTATCCTGAAGGTAGTTAGCGATCGGGGGCAACCGACATGACGGCAGCATCGACAACGCAGCTTCTGGCGGACGGTCTGAATCACCACCGCGCAGGCCGGCTTCAGGACGCCGAGGCGATCTATCGACAGATCTTGCAGCAACAGCCGGAGGACCCGGAAGCGCTGAACCTGTTGGGCGTGATCGCGCTGCAAGTCGGGCGGCCGGATGCGGCGGTGCCGTTGTTGTCAAAGTCGGTTCAGATTTCGCCCGGCTTCGGATCGCTGAATAACCTCGGCGAATCGCTTCGATATCTCGGTCGGATCGATGAAGCGATCGTCGCGTATCGACGTTCGCTGGAACTGAATCCGAACCACGCCGACGCGATGGGCAACATGGGCCTGGCGTACTTTCAGCAAGGCAAGCACGCGGACGCGATCGACGCCTTCGAACGTGCGCTGCGCATGTCGACGCAGCTGCGCGCGGATTGGCACGATCATCTGGGCTGCGCGTATTTGCAGCACGGCGATCCGTACCGCGCGGCCGCGGCGCATCGCAAGGCGATCGCAATCGCGCCCACGTACGCGCCGGCGCATGCGAACTTGGCATTGGCGCTGTCCAAGATCTCCGGATCGATGAATGAAGCGTTGGCTGCAGCGCGAAGGTCGGTGGAGCTGGCCCCGAATTCCGCGGAAGCGCATGCGGCGCTCGGACACGTGCTGGAACGAAGCGATTCGCTCGACGCCGCGGCGAACGAATTTCGTCACGCGATTGCACTGCAACCGAACAACGTCGAACACTACGGCCAATGTGCGTTCGCGCTGGAACGGCTGGACAAAATCCACGAAGCGATCGCGCTGCTGGAACAGGCGGCGGCGAAGCTCAAGCCCGATCCGCGCGTGCACTCGGCGCTCTCGGGACTTTATCGCCAGCGGCGAGATTATCGCGCCGCGCTCACGGCTGCCGACGAATCGCTCAAGCTCGCCCCGAACCTCGGCGAAGGTCATGGCCATCGTGCGCTGTCGCTGCTGTCGATGGGCGATTACCAGAACGGTTTCATCGAATACGAATGGCGATGGCGATGCGACAGCTTCACAACCATCGCCCGGTCGTTCGATCGGCCGTTGTGGGATGGCTCCGACCCGCGCGGTCGAACCGTGCTGATCCACACCGAGCAGGGCTTCGGCGACACGTTGCAGTTCTTGCGATACGTGCCGATGCTCGCCGAGCGCGGTGCGACCGTGATC
This sequence comes from Phycisphaerae bacterium, assembly GCA_014380825.1. Next base: position 3,465 of record JACMJD010000303.1, read on the forward strand.
GTCGAAGCGAATTATTCCCTGATCAAATTGGCCGCGCGTGTTAAGGGCGTCGCCCGTGTGATCTCGGCCGGTCTGGGTTTGCCGGACTTCGATCTGCACGTGCCGCTGCTGAGCCTCCCGCGCGCCTTTGGGACGACGCTCCAGACGGTGCCGCGCGACGTGCCATATCTTTCCGCCGAACCGGAACGCGTCGCAAAGTGGGAAGAAAAGCTACGCGAGT
>JACMJD010000304.1 GCA_014380825.1 Phycisphaerae bacterium
CATGAAAGTGATTTACGCGCCGGCGCGGATGCAATGCTTGAACAGGGCTCGCCACTCGGTGCGCTGCAGGGCGACGGCGGTGGCGTAGCGCGGATCGTCCGGTCGATCGTGAACGGCGGCGACGACATCGACCAGATCGCCGGGGTTCGTCAGCGACGCGCAGCGCGCGTACCAGTATTTGCTGTTGGAGAAATCGCCCTCGCGGCGATGCACGATCGCGTGCAGCCAGCTTCCTTCTGCCGAATCGATGTCCTGCGAGATCTTGTGCGCTTCGTCGACAAAGTCGTGCCACAACCACATCGCGCCGATGGCGACATCGAGCAGCGGATGCACATTTCCGTTCTCCAACAAATTGGCCGGCGTGAGATTCCGCAGCATCGCGGCCACCTCGTCGTCACCGCGCTTTTTCGGAACGAGCTGGCGATACGCGTTGTCGGCATCGAATTTCAGCACCGCAACCGCTTGCGGCGACAGCAGATCCGGGGCGTTGGGATCGATGGGCGAGGTCATGCGTCGAGCTAGTTTGCTGGGAAAAACTCATCCTGTCGAGTTTTGTCGTCCGATAACCAAAGGAGTGTTCTGCCGTGCAATCTCACCATTGAACAGGAAAGTCGCCATGAAGAATTTGATTCTCTCGGTCGTTGCGGTGTGTGGATTGGTTGGCTGCTCGGGTCGGGCCGAGCTGTTTCCGAATTCGGACTCGCTGCTCCGCAAGCCGTCGACCGCCTTCGCCGCCGATGCCGCCAAGCGATTCCCGTACAAGCTCGACGCCCCCCGCGCCGGCGCCGCCGACGCTCGCGCGCAGGTCGGTTACGCGCTCGATGTCATCGAGATCGAAAACCTCTCGGAAGAGGATTGGCCGAACGTCGAGCTGTGGGTCAATCAGGAATACTGCGTGTTTCTGCCGCGGATGGAAAAGGACAAGCTCAAGCGCCTGACGTTCCAGATGCTCTTCGACGACAGCGGCCTGAGCTTCCCGACCGACAACAAGATCACGCGCATCACGAAGCTTGAAATGTTCCGCGATGGCAAGATGTATGATGTGAAGCTTCAGCTCGCAGATTGAGCTCGCGACGCAAAACTTGGATGAGGAACGAAGCCCGCGGATAGCGATCCGCGGGCTTTTTCTATTCCGGAAAGCTCACGCCCACGCGCGCCAGCAGCTTCACCGCGTTGTCGTGATAGAATTTTTGCAGCACGTCATCCGGCAGCGCGAGTCCGCGCAGCGTCGGTTGATTTTCGGGAGGAAGATCGGGATCCAGGATCGGCGCGGGCCCCTGATATGCCGTGTCCCAGAGTTTTCGGTGCGACCAGAATCGGCTGGCGAGGAAGTCGAAGCCGCGGTCATCGCCGCTGACCTGGTCGGAGCCGAAGAGGATTCGATCCTGATTGCGAATGATGAAATCGCGCGTCGCGTCTCGTCGCGCGCTCACTTCGCGCACCATCCAGCGGGTTGCGCTGCTGTCGAGATACAAATTCGGATAAGTGTCGAGCAAGCGCTGGAGGCGGATCAGGTCTTCCGGATTTCCGCCCAGGTGCGCGCCGAGCCACGGATGATTTCGATATTCGCTCAGCAGCGATTCCCACATCTGGTAGTGATCGTTGCGCGTGCCGAATTTCGCGACGTCGGCGGCATACTTGCCGTGGTACCACGTGTCGGGGTCGCCGATGTGGCTCATCAAAATCATCCCGCGCGCCGCGGCGTCGGCAATGATCTTGCGGATGTTGGGCGAATCCAACCGCCAGCCACGCGACGCCATCGTCCCGGGCGCCATGTGGAATTTGATGATCCGGCTGCCCATGTTGTAGAACGTTTCGAGCCGCCGATGCCAGTCGTCGAAACTGTTCTCCTGCCATTTCGGGATCGCGATGAACTGCAACCGCCCGGGCCAGTTGCGCTGGAGGACCATCGCTTCTTCCAGCGGGCTCATCGTGACGAACGCGTCGATGCCGTAATGCTTGGCCGCTTCGAACCACGCGTCGCCATGACGGGCGGCGAGCAAATGCGTGTGCGCGTCGATCACCAGCCCGCGCACTTTCGGCCGAGGGATCGGGGCACGAAAGTTGATGTTCGTTCGGTTGTATTCGCTCAACTTCGCCGGCGCAAGCACGGGCGAGGTCGGAGGCGTCACTGGCGATGCTGGAGCAGTTGATGGTGTCGGCGGCGCGGTGAATGTGATCGGAGCCACCGTCGCGGTTGAAACTGGAGCGATTTCACTCGATTTCATACGGTCATGCACCATCAGAAGAATCGGTCGTGCCGTCGCTCAACCTTAGTCGTATGTTGCGCCGATTGCCAACCTCCCGGCCGTTGGCTCATTCGTTGTCGCGTTGAACCGAAATGATTTGACTTTCATGGCCCACAACTACGAAAATCGGCCATTACTGTTGCGCCCCGAGCACTCCGCCGCGGGTGGTTAGGTGGGAGCATCGGCCGCCGAAATAGACAGTGTCGACCGCACTCGCTTGGACCGGTTTCGCGACCGTTTGTTTGCGACCGGGACCGCGCGATATTTGTTCGCTCGCTGCAAGGAACCTCATGCAACCTGATGTCGCTGCTGGCGCTGCCCGCGCCGTTCGTGTCGCTGCTGTTTCGCCAAAAACACTTGAGCCACTCGAGCGCCGCACGCTGCTCGCCGGCGCCGTGGCCAGCGCGTTTGATCTGAGCAACATTCCGGTTTACCGCCCGACCTCCACCGACCTGGCGGACTTTAAGCACGGACCGATGGCGAACGCGGGTACGCACCTGGCGGGGCTGTATGTCGACTATCGCCGGGCGATTAAGGCCGGGCGCGAATTCACCGCAAACGATCCGGCGCTCGACATTCGCGCCAACAACAAGGTCGGCATCACGCTGCGCATCCGCGGCTACTCCGACAAGTTCCTGCGCGGCCTGAAGTCCTCGTACGGGTTTGAAGTGACGGCGGTCAACACCGAGTTCTCGGTCGTTCAAGGTTACGTCTCGATCAACTCGCTGCGCGAGCTGGGCGCGCGCAAGGATGTGGCGCAGATCGCGCCGATGATCAAGGCGCGCACGCGCACGCAAGGCGTCGCGAACAACCAGGGCGATCAGACGATGAACGCCGACCAGGCACGCGCCAACTTTAACGTCGACGGCACCGGCGTGAAGGTGGGCGTCATCTCCGATAGCGTCAGCCAGGTTGGCGGCGGGTTGACCAGTTCGGTCAACAGCGGCGATCTCCCGACGCTCGTGCAGATCCTTACCGATTCGGCCGGCACCGATGAAGGCCGCGCCATGCTCGAGCAGATCCACGATATCGCCCCCGGCTCCACCTTGGCGTTCGCGACGGGCAGCGGCGGACAACAGGTGTTCGCCAACGCCGTCACCGCGCTGAAGAACGCCGGCGCGGAGGTGATCGTCGACGACCTGGGTTATGCGGATGAGCCGTATTTTCAGGAAGGGGTGATCGACACTGCGATGCGGGCGCACGTGACCGCCGGTGGATCCTTCGTCACCGCGGTCGGCAACGACGGCATCAGCGGGTTCGAGCAGACGACATCGTTCTTCACAGACAACGGCAGCATCTTGCACGATTTCAATCCCGCGGCGGGTCCGTTCGCGCGGGATTCACGCATGCGCGTGACGATCGACACGTTCGGCACGCTCGTCCTCCAATGGGACAACCCCTACAACGGTCTGACCGGTTCGGCGACCGCGGATCTGGACATTCGTCTGTATCAGGCGGGCAGCAACACGGTGAAGTTTTCCGGTCTGGACGACAACATCGTGAGCGGGCGGCCGCTGGAACTCCTGTCGGTCCAACCGGGTGTCTACGACATCGAGATCACGCAGGCCCAGCTCGCGCCCGGCGCCACCGCGCCGACGCGCTTCAAGTTCGCCGGTGATTTCGGATTGAATACGGTCGAGCACACGGGCAATCGATCGTCCGCGTTCGGACACAGCGTGAGCAACGCCGGTATCTCGGTCGCAGCCGTGCCGTGGTTCAACGCGCCGCCACTTAGTCCGATCACACCCATTCGCACCGAAGATTTTTCATCGCACGGCGGCGGCACGTATGTTTTCGACGCAAGTGGAAACCGCCTGATCTCGCCGATCGTTACGCAGAAGCCGGACTTCGCCGGCATCGACGGCGTGAACACATCGTTCTTCGGCGACGATCTGCCGCAGGATCTGGACACCCTGCCGAACTTTTTCGGCACCAGTTCCGCCGCCCCGAACGTGGCGGCGGTCGTGGCGCTGATCAAACAGGCCGGTCCGGGCGCGACGCAGGCGCAGATTATCACCGGCCTCAAAGCCACCGCGCGTCCACTCAACGGCACGGCCGCGGGGGTGTGGGATCCGTTCGGCGGGTTCGGGTTGATCGATGCCAACGCTTCGGTTCCCGCGTTCGCGGCGCCGCCCAGCGCGACCGTCACGACGATTTCACCTGACCCGCGCGGCACGGCGGTGTCATCGATCAACGTCGTCTTCAATCAATCGGTTAGCGGCGTGAACATCACGGACTTCACCCTGACGCGCAGCGGCGGAGCGAACCTCCTCACGGGTTTGCAAACCGTCACCACCACCGACAATATCACCTACACGATCAGCAACCTGGCGAGCATCACAACGATCAACGGCGTGTACACGCTGGCGCTGAAATCGACCGGCACCGGCATCACCAACGTGATCGGCCAGGCGCTGGCCAGCGGCAGTTCGGACAGCTGGACGAAAATCCCGCCGCCCCCCGTGCCGAATAAGCCGACCGGATTCGTCGTGACGGCGCTGTCGTCGACGTCGATCCAGTTGAACTTCAAAGACAACAACACGACCGAGAATAACTACACCGTGCAGCGCTCCGCGTCGTCCACGTTCGGCAGCGGCTTGCGGACGTTCCATATCGCGGCGAACTCAACGTCGTTCCTCGACAAGGCGTTGACGCCCGGCAAGCGATACTACTATCGCGTGCGCGCCGTCAACACGACGGCGCCGGGCTCGTATTCCACGACAAGATCCGCCGTGACGTTGCAGAACGGCGAAGTGGTGCTGGACAACAACACATCCGGTGCCCGCGCGTTCGGCGTGTGGAGCCTGGCCAATGCCGGCGCCGGCTTCGCGGGCGCGAACTATCTGCAGGATGGCAACACCGAAAAGGGAACGAAGAGCGTGCGCTACACGCCGGCGCTGGTCGCGACGGGCGACTATTACGTCTATGCCCGCTGGACGCGCGCCAGCAGCAACGCCACCAACGTGCCGTTCGACATCTTCTACGGCCCGAACGCGACGCTGCGCCGGACCGTGCTGCTCGACCAGCGCAACCGCGGCGGCGATGGTTGGATTTTGGTCGGCGGTCCGTTCCGTTTGGAAAAGAACACCGGCGCGATGGTGCGAATCCGCAACTCCGGCACAAATGGAACGGTCATCGCTGATTCGATCCGCTTCCTGTCGGCCGCGCCGATCGCGGCGACGAAGGCGCTCAACCGCGTCGCGCCAGCGCCGACGGAACAGAAGAGCGCGAACGATAAGGATGATTCAACCGGTGGTTCGCTGATTGACGGCTTGCTCTGACCAACGTGGCACGGCTGGACGCCCATGCCGCCAGCGAGTCGACCTATCTCTTCCGCTCGACAACCGCGACATCGTTCTTGATCTTGTCGCTCGGGTGCATGATCACCACGTCGCGATCGGACAGGCCTTCAAGCACCTCGGCGTCTTCCGCGTTCATCCGGCCCAGCTTCAGCTTCCGCTCGATCGCTTTGCCGGCGTCGATGATGAACACGCTCCACTCGGTCCCGTTGCGGAACAGCGAGCCCATCGGAGCTTTCAGCACGTCCGGTTTTTCCCAGACGATGATGCGGGCGTCGACGCGATAGCCGTCGCTCAGCGTTTGCCGGGCTTTCAGATCTTCCGTGAAATCGACGATCACGTTCACGCGTTGTTCTTCCACGCCCAGCGCGGAAATCTTGGTGAAGCCGGATGGCTCAACGCGACGAACGGCGCCGCGCAGCGCATCGCCGCCGCCCCAGCGCTCCAGCAGAACCGGAGCGCCGGCACGCACGTTCACGGCGTCACGCGAGAGCACGTCGATCACCGCTTCCAGATCATTGATGTCGCCGACTTCCAGTAATTGTGTGCCAGGATTTACTGGCGCTTCGCTCTCCTGCCAGACTCGCAGCACATAGCCGTTCACGGGCGAGATAATCTGAAAGATCGAATCGCTGCCCGCACTCGGCGGCGCATCGTCGGTGGTCGGATTGGTTGTCGGCGACGACGAATTCGCTGTGGCTCGCACGCTCGTTCGCGCCAGCGCTGCCCGGGCTTGCTCAAGCTGAAACCGCGCGACATCCCGCGCGAAGGTCATCGATTTCACATCCGCTTCGCGCACGGCCACCGCGAGCGTCTTGTCTTCCAGCTCTTCGTTACTCATGACCGAATCAACGGACATCCGCTTGGCGCGTTCCAGCTCGCCAATCGCCCGATCTCGCTGAGCGATCGCGCGCTCGATCGCCGGCGCGGCTTGGAGCAGCGTCGCCTCGGCCGCGCGCACGCGCGCTTCGGTTTCCTCGCGCGCCCGCGCATCCAGCAGCTCCGGCGGCGTCGGGACGATCGCCGCAACGACCGTCTTGCCCGCTTCCACCGGATCGCCCGCTTTCAAATTCACGCGGATCAACCGGCCCATGAGCGGCGCGGCGATGATGTATCGTTCCTTCACGCGCGTCTTGCCGTCCTGATCGACGGTCACGCGCATCAACCCGCGCTCGACGCGCGTGGTATCAACCTCAACCGGTTTCGGGATGAACGCGAACACGATCATCGCAACGATGGCGATCGCGATGACATACCACGAGAATTTCTTCAAGAGCTTAATCACCAAGTTTCCTCGTGTAGCCGCCGAGCTTGCTCGGCGCGTCTTTCGCGATCCGCGCCGAGCAAGCTCGGCAGCTACACAGCAGCGCTACTCTTTCGACTTTAACACCGACACCAGATCTAGATGATCTAACCTTCGTCGGACCAACAATCCTGATCCCACTGCCGCGATGATCACCACCATCGCGGCGAAGCCGTACGTATGTCGACTAACCACCAGCGGAATGCGGAACATTTCCGAGTTGAACGCAAGCGTCGCCAGGTACGCGAAGCACCAGCCCAGCACCATTCCCAGCGGCAATGCCAGCAGCGTGAGCAGCGCCAGTTCGCCCAGCAGGATCGAGGAAATCTCGCCTCGCGTGAAGCCGATAACCCGCAGCGTCGCCAGCTCGCGCGAGCGCTCGGACAGTGAGATCCGCGCCGTATTGTAGACCACGCCGGCGGCGATGATGCACGCGAAGATCACGTTGAAGAATTGAAGCTGCCGCTGGTTTTCCGCCTGGGTTTCGTTGAACGTTTTGACGGATGCTTCTTTCACCGTGACCGCCGCCACGTGGGGTGTTTCCTTGAGCGTGCGATAGAGCTCGTCGACTTTCGATTCATCGACGCTCAGCGATGCGCCGCTGAGCACATCGTCTTCTTTCATCAGCCGGCGAACCGCGTCGATGTGCATATACGCGTTCGTGCCGGCGTATTCCTTGATCGTGCCGACAACCGGAACCTGGAGCACCGGTCGCTCGCCCTCCATCACCTCGACCCACAACTTCTCGCCCGGCGTTACTTCGAGCACCTCGGCCAACTTATCTGTGAGCAGCAAGCCGTCTGGCGGCAGCTCGACCGGAAACATCTTGTCGTCGATCACGCGCATGAGCTCGGCGTTGGAAGGCAAACCCATGATGCCAACGCGGCGCATGTGATGCCCGCTGCGCAATCGCACAGGCACTGAACGCATCGGTTCGGCGCGCAGCACGCCGGGCAATCTCGTGATTTCGTAATATGCCGATAGCGTCGCGGGTTCGACGAACGCGACGGTCACGTCTTGCCGCTGCTGCGTGTAGAAGCCGAACGTGATCATGTAATCGAGCGCATCATCCAGAAACCGCCCCATCACCAGCACGGCGACGGCCATCGAAATTCCAAGCACCGACATGGACGCCTTGAACGGCCGCCGTTCGAGCTGGCGCATGATCATGCGCGCCGGTTGCGTGAAGAATCGTTGCAGGCCGAGACGTTCGACGATCGTCGGGCGGAAGTTGGCCGGTGGTTCCGGGCGCATCGCTTCGGCGGCGGGCAGTCGAACCGCTTTCGCGACCGCCGCCAGCGTTCCGGCGATCGCGGCGCCGGTGGCGATGAGCAAGCCGATCGTCAGCACTTTCGGATCCACGCCAAACACGAACGACGGGAACTTGTAGAACTTCGAATATAGCGCCGTCATGCCTTGCGCCAGCCAGACGCCGAAGAACGCACCGATGGCGGCGCCGATCACCGAGATCACGATGACGAACTTCAGGTAATGCGATCCGACTTCAAACTTGCTGTAACCGAACGCTTTGAGCGCGGCGATCTGCTCGCGCTGCGTGCTGATCAGTCGAGTCATGACGACGTTCAGCAGGAAAGCCGCGACCGCTAAAAAGATCACCGGCACGATCAGGCCCATGCCGCGGAGCGAGCGGATCTCGTCGGTGAGAAATCGATTCGACAACTGATCGTCGCGCCCGAACGCGCCGATGCCGCCATACGGTTCAGTGAGCGTGTCGAGGCGGCGCAGCACTTCCGGCTCGCTCGCGCCTTGCATGAGCGTGAGCGTGACATCGTTGAACGCCTGATACATATCGAACGCGCTCGCGAGTTCGCGATAGCCCATCCAGAACACGCCAAAGCGTTTCTCATCCGGCAGCGCACCCACGGCCGAGATCGACAGCACGTATTCGGGCGACAGCACGATGCCGACGATCTTCAGCTCCTGATATCTCCCGTTGATGATCGCGCGAACCGTGTCGCCGGGCTGAAGCTTGTGTACGAGCGCGAACGCTTCACCGACCAGCACTTCCCCCTCGCGGCCCGGCTCGACAAATCGCCCTTCGCGCAAATGCAGATCGTTCAACTCCGGCCGGCCAGACTCTGGCACCGAGATGATCCGACCGATGGCCGGCTCGGACATGTTGGGAATATCGAGGGTCACGTCCTGCACGATTCGCGTCGCGACCTGCTGCACGCCAGGAATTTCCGCGATTTGCGTCGCCAAACTTTGCGGCGCGCGCTTCACGTGCGCGAACACTTGAGCAAAACGATACCGGTCGTAATAAACGCTCTGCGATCGCTCGAGCGATTGCAGCGTCGTCAACGACATGACAAACGTCGCCACGCCGCACGCCATCACCAGGCAGATCGCCACGCCCTGGCCTTTCATCTGCATGAGGTCGCGGAGAAGTTTTCGGTTGAGGGCACGCATGTCAGAGTTCAGAGTTCAGAGTTCAGGTTCGGAAATGCCATTTTTCCTGAACTCTGAATTCTGAACTCTCTACCACACCAACTCACTCGCCTTCGCGCGTTTCGAATTCACCCGCACCCCCGCGATCTTGCCGTCGCTCAGCGAGATCACGCGGTCGGACATTTCGGAAATCACGGCATTGTGCGTGATGACGGCCGTCGTCGTACCAAGCTCGCGGTTCACGCGTTCGATCACTTCCAGCACGATCACGCCCGTGTGGACGTCCAGGGCGCCGGTCGGTTCATCGCACAATAAAACCTGCGGACGCTTGGCGATGGCGCGGGCGATGGCGACGCGCTGCTGTTCGCCGCCGGACATTTGGCTGGGAAAGTGATCCATGCGATCGCCGAGGCTCACCAGCGCCAGCGCTTCTTCAGGCGGCATCGGATCGCGCGAGATCTCGGTCACCAGCGCGACGTTCTCGCGCGCGGTGAGGCTTGGGATCAGATTGTAAAACTGAAACACGAACCCCACGCTCTGCCGGCGATAACGCGTGAGCGTGGCGTCGTCGTAGCTGGTCAAGTCCTGATCGCGATATCGCACCGTGCCGCTCGTGGGAACGTCGAGCCCGCCGATGATGTTGAGCAGCGTGGATTTTCCGCTGCCGGACGGGCCGAGCAGGACGGCGAATTCGCCTTCGAAGAGTTCGAGGTCCACGCCGCGAAGCGCGTGTACGTCGACTTCGCCCATGTGGTAGACCTTGGTAAGATTGCGCGCGACGAAGACCGGAACTGTGGCGACGATGCTGCCCATTCGTCTGAATCGTAGCGGCGACGCGTGAGGCAATCACTTCACCCGGCTGGATTTGAAAGTTGCAACGGCAGCGGCCCCCTACCGCTGCCGCCGCGAATTTCCTGCTCGTGGCGTGGGCGTCTCGCTTGCGGCTCAAGCCGCGAATGCACGGGCGAGGACGCCCATGCCACTAACTAAACCGCCTTTCGCTGCTTCAGATCCGCCTCGCGAAGCGCGACCGAGAACGCTTCGGCCACATCGGATTCGACCGGTGGTTTCTTGTAGAGGCTGACCACCGCGCCCGCCGCCAGCAGGACGAACGCGCTGATGACCGACACCGCGCCCCAGCCGGCGGACGTCGTCGGAACGATCTTCCCACTCGATTCACCCGCGATCCGCAGCGGCGTGAACAGTGTGTCGAGGATCGCGCTCATCGTCGCGCCGAGCGACGTGGTCAGCAGGCAACCCAGCGAAACAAATCCCCAGCGGATCGATCGCCGCGTGATGAACGCCTGCGCGTAAACCAGCGCCGCGCCGATCAACGAGAGGCGCAATGTGGTGAACGCGAAGCCATTCGGATTGATCGTCAACGGCCTTGGTGCGGCGATCGACATCACCACCGCGAACACCGGCAGCCACGTCTGCATCTTGAGGTAGGTCGTGTCCTTCGCGCCGCGTCGCGCCGCCAAGCCCGCGGTGAACGCCACGCCCAACGCCAGCGGCGTGAGGTGCGCAGGATACCAGTGAACCTTGTACACCCAGCTCGACATGCACAAGTGGACGAGCATCGACACGCCCGCCATCACCGCGAACGTGACGGCGATCCGACGGCGCGGCTGAAGCTCCGAGATGTGCTGCCACGGCGCGCTCATCGCTTCGCGCGATGAGGCGACGCGCCAGACCACGTATGTCGCGACCGGAAAGAGCGCGAACGTCCACCACGCCGCGTAGAGCGCCAGTGGACTCAAGTTCCCGCTCGTGCCGGCGGACATCTTTAGAAATCCGGGCAGCCCCAGCACCAGCGACAACTGCAACATCAGCGGCGGCAGCATTCGCGCCACCGGCAGTTTCAGGGCGGCCAGGATCGCGATCAGCTTTCCCATCGCCATCGCCAGCAGGGCGAAATTCACCATCACGCCCAGCGCGATGTCGGCCGTGAACATTTCGGCGCTGAGCATGGCGCCGTCGGCTAGAAACAATGCCTCGATCGCCAGCAGGATTTCGGCATCGCGCACCAGCCGCCGCTTCACGATCAACCACCCGGCCAGGCCGATCAGCACGGCTTCGTACAGGTTCAGCGTGCCGATCAGCACGATCAGCCGATGGTGCGGGATCGGGCTGAACGACAGCGAATTCGTCAGCGTCATGAGCCCGAGCAACATGCAGGCCGCGCTGAGCAGATAGAACGGATTGTTCTCGACGATGAATCTCTTCATCGTCCGCGGTTGCGGGACGGAAATGCCCGGCGCGGGTGATCGGTATTGGAGGTCGATAGTCATGGTGATACTCCGGAGCTTTTTGCGGTACGCGTTCGCATCAGCGCGCATTTCATAGCCACGAACGCAAGTTCGTAGATTTTCCCCGACGGTCCACGAACTTGCGTTCGTGGCTACGAAGTTGCAAACACGCGCGAGCGCGCACGGTTGTTCGCGGGCGCTTGCGCCGATGCGCAGCGCGCGTGAAAACAAACCACGCGATGCGCGATCTGCGAACAAATCAGGTTGTCTCGGAAACGATTGTCGAACGACGGCTGTCAGGAGTGTTGCAGCACCGCCTTGCTCTGTGGTGCGCCTCGGCCGGATGATTCGGGTGAATGTTTCGGGCGGCCGATCTCCGCTCGCGAGAATGATTGGATCGGATGAGTGCGGATATATATTTTTTGGCCGAGAACTGCGTGATCCAGGCTTGAGGTTAATCAGGCAATCCTCCGGCCCGACAGCGGATCGATGAACGCGTGTTCATCGCGTCTTCATTATGACGTAAGTCCAGCGGTGCGGCATCTGAAAAATGTTTGTGAAAATGGGAGCGAAGACCGCTGCGCGGGAACGACCGATGTCCTACCAGAGTCCCGAAACACGCCGGGCTAGAGCGGTACTCCGCGCCGGCCCGGATTCGTTTTCGGCAATGGTCCTTAAACGGCTTCCCGTCCCGGAATTGCTGAAATCCAATCCGGGCCGCCGCGGAGTACCGCTCTGACCCGGCGTGATGGGAGTCGGCGCCAAGTCGGGTCGTTCCTGCGAGAAACAGCCCGCACTTGCCGCTTATCCCGGACATTGTTACCATCCCCCGCCCCAATCAGCCCCCCGTTGCGTCAACGCAGGGGGTCGATCGGGCGTATAATTGATTGGCCGTCTGACGTGTCGCGAATTTCCGCTTCACGCACGAACGGGCCGAATGGAGTGTTAGCCGTGAAACCCAAGATTCATCCGAAGTATCAGACCTGCACCGCCCACTGTGCGTGTGGCAACACGTTCACTACCCGCAGCACGATGGCGAAGATCAACGTCGACATCTGCTCCGCTTGCCATCCGTTCTTCACGGGCAAGCAGAAGTTCGTCGATACCGCCGGCCGCGTGGAGAAGTTCAGCAAGAAGTTCGGCGGAACGTACAGCTTCCAGAAGACCGCGACGCCCGCCGGCGCGAGCGCCAAGAAGTAAACGAAAATATAATCCGCGCGATCTGCGCGGTCTCGATTTGTTCGCCGCCGCTCGGACGAGCCCCCGTCAAAGTTGTCCGCGCGGCGGCGAATTTGTTTGCGCACTTTGCCTCCAGTCGCGATAGGATTTCACGCCATGGACATAAGCATGAACAAGACCATCGCCACAATCGCTTTGATGCTGAGCGCGCTGCTGGTCACCTGCGTGTTGGCAGGCGATGACAAGAAAGAGGGCAACCCCGTGCCGCCGGTGCTGAACTTCAAGATGAAATCGCTCGCGGGCGAAGAGGTGGATCTGAGCAAGTATCAGGGCAAGGTCGTGCTGATGGTGAACACCGCCAGCAAGTGCGGCTACACGCCGCAGTACAAAGATCTGGAAGCGCTGTACAAGAAATATCAGGACAAGGGTTTGGTCGTGCTCGGTTTCCCCGCCGACAATTTCGGGCATCAGGAACCGGGAACGGACACGCAGATCGCCGAGTTCTGCCAGAAGAGTTTCGGCGTGACGTTTCCGATGTTCTCGAAAGTTTCGGTTAAAGGCGCCGACGAAGTGCCTCTGTTCAAACTTCTCACCACGCAGTCGCCCGATGCAGGCGAGATCAAGTGGAACTTCGAGAAGTTCCTGATCTCGCGCGACGGGAAGATCATGAACCGCTTCCGCTCGAAGGTAAACCCATCCAGCGATGAAGTCGCCAAGGCCGTCGAAGCAGAGCTCACCAAGTCGTGATGGTCCTTGGACGTACATTCCACTTACCGATTTTTCTGGCATTTCTAGCCGTCGGATGCGCATCTTCGCGTCGCGCGGCCCCGGTCGCGACGACCAATCCTTCGACGCAACTTTCTTCAATTACGCTCAATCGAGACGTGGAGGCCGAAGTCGCGCCGCCACGGGATTGGACGCCCGAGCCGCTCAAGAGCAG
>JACMJD010000305.1 GCA_014380825.1 Phycisphaerae bacterium
AGCGCCGGCTTTGCCGAGGATTTGCGTGCGCTTTGCGTCGAGTTGGGCGATGTCCAGCGAGATGTTCGCGACATCCAGATCGCGCTGGGCGGACACTTCCGCCGCCTGCTTGTTGCCGTCGGCGACGATGTTGGCGACCTTCACGTTCGTGTCGCTCGAGACCGTTTCGCGCGCGACATCCACCAGCTTCTTCGCCTGCTCAAGCTGGGCGGCAACGATCGCGGTTTGGGTTTTCTGTTTGTTCGTGATCTCTTTTTCGATCTCGATGTTGGCGCGCTGGATGGTCGACAGCAGGCCGTCAGTCTGATCTTTGCCGGTCGTGTCCTTGATCGAGATATTTCGAACCAGCGCCAGCAGCACGTGAATGTTTCTCGCCGCCACCTGCTTTTCCAAGGCGGCGGAGAGATCGTCCTGGAACTGGCTGCGGGTGGCGCCCTGGATCAATTCCTTCGCGCCGTACTTCGCGCCTTCGTTCTGGCACGCGGCCTTCATCGCCGGCTCGATCACGTTTTCGCGCACGCGGTCGACATTGCCGATGTTGGCAACGATATTCGGCGCCTCGGCGGGCGAACGTCCCCACACCACCGTGAAGTCGGCTTCCACCTGGTAGCCATCGGAGGTGTAAAACCGGATGCCGGTGTTGCTGGCGTGGTCGAGCGTGATGTAGTCGTAGCCGACCGGGACGATCGTCACCTTCACCATGCGCGGGTTGAGGTAATAGATTCCCGGCTGAAGAACTTCCTTCAGAATGCCGCGCTGCGCCTGGCCGACAATCAGACGAGTCGGCGCTGAATCCGTGTTTCGAATCTGCTCGGGTTGCGTGGCCGGACCGGTGGTGCTGGCGCGGATCTGGCTGAGCGTCGCGAGCGTGACGGGCCCGATATCCCCGATCAACTGCGTGACGACGCCCACCGAGCCCGGCGGCACGACCACCGCCGGCTCAAGCGTCACCTGGTAGCGCACTGTGTTGATCTTGTAGACGCCCGGTGTAAGCACGCGGCGCTGAATGCCTTTTTCGCCCTTGTCGTCGTCGACGACTTCTCGCCCGTCAACCGGCGTCTTGCCTTCGCGAAGCGAGACCAGGCCGATCTTCGGCGCGCTGGATGGGTCTTTCAGATTTCCGTTCTCGTCCCAATCCCATTTGGACGGATCGCCGGCGGAGATTTCGATCTGATCGATCAGCTTTGTGTCGTACTCGATCGGGTTGAGAAAATATCGCCCTGGCCCGAGCACTTCTTCGCGAACGCCTTTTGAATCTTCATCCCCGATGGGAACGGTGATGCGATCAGGCGGCAAGTTTTTTCCGAACTTGTTCGTGACGAGCAGCGCCTTACCCGGCGGCACGTACACGCGCATGGCGGTCCACTTGAACGCCTCCCACACGACGAAGACGACGACGAGCAGTGCGACAACGCCGACGATGATTGTTTTGATTCGCGTCATGGTTACTTCGCCTCCGTCACTTTGGTGCCGCCCGGTGCGAGTGGCGAGGACTTGGGTGGAGCAGCCATCTGCTTGAAGAAATCAGCGAACGGTCCGTCGGTATTGGCGAGGATCGATTTCACAGACGGAGCGACCTTTTGATAGAAGAAGAACTGCGCGTAACTTTCCCCGCCGCCGAACGCGGTTACTTGCTGCCGAAGCGGCTCGGCTTCGGCTTGCTTCTTCAGGAGGACGACATTGGCATCGGCCTCGCCGCGCGCGACGAGGGCGTCGGCTTCCTTCTGTGCCGCCTGCAATCTCAGTTTGCCGACTTCCAGTTCCTGCTTGGCCTTGGTGACGGCGACGTCGCGCTCCTGCTGCGATCGCTTGATGATCGTGACGACTTGCTTGTTCGCCTCACCGATCGCCTGGTTCTGCGTAGCGGTTTCAGTCTGAGTCACGAGATCCGCCTGGCTCTTGGCGACTTGGATCTGTTGTTCGAGCGACTTGATCTGCTGCTTGGCGATCTCGCGCTCGTTGATCGGGTTCTTGATGTCATCCGGCGGGACAATGTCGCGCACGAGCGCCTGGAGGATTTCAATCCCCTGCTTCTCGCACGCCTCGCGAAGCTTCTGTTCAAAGTCCGCCTGGAATTTCAGCTTCGTATCGCCGGCGATGAAATCCCGCGCGGTGTACTGGCTGCCGACCAGTCGCGAGAAGCTTCGCGAGTATGGCAGGATGACTTTCTCTTCCAGGAATTCGATCAGCGATCCGCCTTCGCTGTATTGCACGTACAGCAGCGGGAGTTTTTCCGGAATGATCGACCACTCGACGAAGCCTTCCATCTTGATGTTAAAGCTGTCAGCCGAGGGGAACTGAATCGCATCGGCTCCAGCCATCGAGAAGCGCTGAGATTGAATGCTCACGGGCGTGATGCGGCGTTCGTAGACGTTGATGTATCGAAAGCCTTCAGGCTCGGTCTGCCGTTGCGTGCCGGTTTCACCGTCGCTGACGAGATACTGGTTCGGCTCGCGCGGCGTCGTGCCGGCCATCACGGTGACGACGCCGCGATAGCCGGGGTTGATGACGATCGGATCGATCAGCTTCACTTCATACGCATGATAATTCGCGTATTCCGGATATCGCCCGGGCTTGAGCACCAGCGGCAGCGGCCCGCGCTGGTCCTGACTTGGATCGGCCAGCACCTGGCCGTTGTTCAGGTCTTCGCCGAATCGCTTGATGACGATGCCGACTTTGTCGGTCGGCACGGTTGCGTGCGAAATGTTGATTACTTCGCGTTCGTAGTCCCACGGGCTGAACCCGAAATATGTGCCGGGCAGATAGACCTGCTCGATGATTCCGTTGCAGTCGCCGTACTCCTTCTTCCACTCATCATGTTTTGCCGAATCCGAAGGTGGCGGGCGCGGGACGATGATCTTGTTGCCGGGCAAACTCTTGCTCGCGTCTTTGCGCAACAGCACAAGAACTTCGTCCGGTCCGACGACGATCCGCCGGACAAACCAGAAGTATCCGCCGTAAACGATCGCGCCGATCAACACGAGCGCCACAATCCCGCGCACGCTCGCAAAGTTGGCCGGCGAAAATCCACGCGATCCGCGCGGTGGAATCGGTGGCGGACGAGAGTTGTCAAAATCAGACGCGCGAAATGGATTGGCCATTGGATGCTCCCATTACTGTCGTTCGGTTACAGACGTCTTCCACATCGTCTGCAAAAAACCGCATACGTCGGATGTCGCGCGCCGCAGCCGCGGCACAAACGCTGGTCGGTATCGAGCGTGTGTTGTCGATGAATCGTCGCCGTTCGGATCAGCATGATCACGAGCACCACACCGATGAAGACGACGACAAACGGAAATCCACCGGTGAGCATGGGTCAACGCCTTCCCGCGGCATCTCCTGGTGCAAACGATCGATTCAAGCGACACACGACAAGAATGATCGCCGCAGCCAGTCCGCGCCCGCCATTATAAGTGCCCGTCGCGTTCGTAACATGCTAGAGTTGCATCGAATGCATCTCAGCGACCGCCAGCGCGCCCGGCTGCTGGACATCGCACGTCGCACGATTCATCATTTGCTGACGTGCGACGGCGAGCAACCCGCACCCAATTTCAGCGTCGATTCCTGGCTAGACCCCAAACTTCAGCAACCTGCCGGCTGCTTCGTTTCGCTGCATGACGTGGGCTCACAACGCCTGCGTGGCTGTGTCGGATGTCTGGATGCCAAGCTTCCGCTCGCCCAGGCCGTGCAGCAGGGGGCTGAATCGGTGCTGCACGACCCGAGATTCCTTACGCATCCGGTTCGGTTGGACGAACTGTCGGGCCTGGAGATGGAAATCACGGTGCTTTCGCCCCTGGTGGAAGCGGACGATTGCCTCGATTTCGACCTGCTCGAGCACGGCATTCACCTGACGATCGGCGAAGAATCCGGCTGCTTCCTGCCGCAGGTCGCCCGCGAGACAGGCTGGTCGCGCGAACAACTGCTGGAACGATTGTGCGTGGAAAAGCTGGGCTTGCCGCACGATGCGTGGAAGCAATCTGCCGCGAAGCTGGAACGGTTCACGACGACGATCATCGGTCCACAGCCGTTTCTCTCCACCTCCTCTCCCAGTACTCTGGGAGAGGACTGAGGTGAGAGTTTTTCTTCGCGCGATAGCGGTGTGCTGGCGCTGCATATCCATCCCGGTGGAAATGACTTGCTCCCCTGCTAGAGTATCGACGTGCGATTCTCCATCTTGTGTTGCTCAGTTTTGCTGTCGTTGATCGGGTGCCAGCGCGACGATTCGATCGTCGCGTACAAGGCGCCAAAGGAACCGGCACGCGCCGCAGCGGCGCCGGCCGATCAGAATGCGCATCACGATCACAATAATGAGCTGACGTGGACCTTGCCCGAAGGTTGGACACAGCTCCCCGCTGCACAGATGCGCTACGCGGCGTTTCAGGCGAGCGCGGATGATCCGAATCTCGTCGTCACCGTCATCCCGCTTGCGCCCGGCCAAGCGATCCTGCCGAACATCAATCGATGGGAAGGTCAGATCGGTCTGCCGCCTTCAAGCGAGGCCGACGCCAAGTCCAAACTGAAGATGATTGAAGTCGCTGGCGAGATGTTTGCGTCTCTCGATCTGAATGGTCCGTCGCAATCGATCGTCGTCGCGTTCACGCAACAGCCGGAACACACCTGGTTCTTCAAACTGCAAGGCCCGAGCGACAAAGTGGCCGCCCAGAAACCGAAGTTCGAAGCGTTCGTGCAGTCGCTGCGATTCGCAGGGCACGAGCCGACCACCGCGCCAGCGCCAGCGGAACCAGATCGTCCCGCCTTCGCCGATGGCGCGCCGAAGTGGAATCTGCCGAGCGCCTGGCGACTCCAGCCCGAAAAGCCGATGCGATTCGCCACGTATCGCACGTCTGCCGACGCAACCTCGGGTGAAGTCATCATCTCGCGATTTCCGGCCCAGTTCGGAAGCATTCTCGACAACGTGAACCGCTGGCGAGGCATGGTCGGTTTGCCGCCGATCACCGGGGAGACCGGCGCGCCGCCGCAGCATTTGACCGTCGGTGCGGCGCAGTCGGATGTCTATGATTTCACCGGCCCGGAAAAGCCGCCCGCACCGGCGCAGCGGATTCGAATCATTCTGGTCCCGACACCAGACGGCAAGGAGATGTGGTTCTTCCGTCTGCAAGGACCCGTCGACGTGCTTTCAAAAGAACAGCCGGCGTTCGATCAGTTCGTTCAGTCCGTAAGATTCTAAAGCTGCAATGATCCTCAAAGTCTCCACCATCGATCCGCCCGCTCGCGCGAAACGCGATCAGATTTCCCCGCGGCCCGCTGAGCCCAGCGCACTGAAAAGTTTGCTGAAGCCGTTCGCATCACTGCGCCTCACGGTAGTCTTGCTCGCGCTCACGACGATCCTGGTTTACGTCGGCACGAGCGTGCAGAAAGAAATGGGCATCTGGGACGTCCAGCGAAAATTCTTCCACTCGTTTCTCGTCTGGGTCGACCTGCGATTGTTCTTCCCGCTCTGGAGCTGGGCCTTCGAGAACTTGCCCGGCCGAATCCCAATCCCCGGCGGATACACGCTCATCGGCTTGCTGCTGATCAACCTGGTCGCGGCCCACACAGTGCGGTTCAAGCTGAATCGCAAGCGCGCCGGCATCATCCTGATCCACGGCGGATTAATCCTGCTGATCATCGGCGAAGTCGTGACCGCGGTGTTCGCGCGCGAAGGCCAGATGGTGATCGATGAGGGCCAGACGGTAAGTTTTGTGCAAGACATTCGCGACGCAGAATTGGCCGTCGTCGATCCGTCGCCGATTGATCAGGATGAGGTCGTCGCGATCCCGTCCGCGAGGCTCGAAAAGAGAGATACGATCAGCTATCCGACGCTGCCGTTCACAATCCAAGTCGACGAATACTACAAAAATTCGCTCGTGCTGAACCCGATGCAGTTGCAGCAGATGCAGCTGAAACCCAACCCGCGCGCGACCGCGGGCGCGGGCGTCGGCTACACGGTGGAAGAGCGACCGAAGGCAAGCGGCGTCGAAGTTTCGGACAATGTCGACTTTCCCTCCGCGTACGTCACGCTCCGGTCGGGCCGGGAATCTCTTGGCACGTTTCTGGTCACCACCTTTGCTGAAAACCCGCAGGACATAGTCGTCAACGGCAGGCCATATACCCTGCAACTTCGATTCAAGCGTTCTTACAAGCCATACTCGCTTACGCTGCACGACTTCACCCACGACAAGTACACCGGCACCGATGTACCAAGAAACTTCGCGTCCCGTGTTCAGCTAATCGACCCCACCCGCAACGAAAATCGTGAAGTGAAAATCTGGATGAACCATCCGCTTCGATATGCAGGCGAGACGTTCTTCCAGGCGAGCTTCAAGCGTGGCGACAAGACGACGATCCTTCAAGTCGTGAATAATCCCGGCTGGCTGATCCCGTACATTTCCTGCACCGCGATCTCGCTAGGCCTGCTGATTCACTTCGGCATCGTGCTGACGAACTTCCTCGGCCGTGCGCTGGCGTCGCTCGTGCCGGCCGGACAATACGCGGTGCCGTTGATCAAACATGCGAAGCATCGTCATCAGCCCGCACCTACACCGGGTTTCGCCGGCTTGTTGATTCCGGGATGCGTCGCGGGTTTGTGCGTGCTCGTGCTGCTGATGATGGGCAAGCCGCCGAAGCAGGATTCGAGGTTCGATTACAACGCGTTTGGTCGCGTGCCGATCAGCTATGAAGGCCGCGTGATGCCGCTGGATACGCTGGCGCGCGTGAGCCTGCGGATCATCAGCAACAAGTCCGAGGTGCGACTAGATGATGGGACGAAGCTGCACGCGATCAATTGGCTCGCGGATGTGTTCGGCAAGCCGGAGCGGGCGCGGATGTACAAGATCTTTCGCATCGACCATCCCGATGTGTTGACGCTGCTGAAGCTGGATTCGGATCGAAAGTTGTTTTCCATTGACGAGCTTGCGCCGGCGCTGCCAAAGGTCGATGAGCAGGTCGTCCTGATCAACAAAGTCCCCAAGAAGAATTGGAACGTCTACCAGCGCAAGATGATGGATCTTCACGGCCACCTGAGCTTGTTCAGCAAGTTGGCCGACGGGCGCGATCTGTACATCGCCCCCCCGACGGAATCTGGCGAAGACTGGAAGACATTTCAACAAGCGATGATCGCCGGCGGAAACGCGTCGGCCGCGCAGAACGCGACCCCGCCGCGGATGAATCCCGGACTGGCGGCGTACATCGCGCTGATCCAGTCGTACAACGCGGATCGCTTCGACATGTTCAACTCGGCCGCGCGAGATTATCTCGGCTATCTCACTTCGAGTTTCTCGGAGATGTCTCGCCGCGTCGACTTTGAAGTGCTGTTCAACTATTTCGAGCCATTTGTCACGAGCATCTATTTTTACATCGCCGCTTTCCTCGTGATGCTGGCGGGTTTGTTGATCGCCCCCGCGCGTATGGTGCTGCGTCGCTCGGCGCTGGCGATCATCATGGTGACATTCCTCTTCCACACGCTCGGCCTGCTCGGTCGAATCTATATTCAAGGTCGCCCGCCGGTGACGAACCTGTATTCATCGGCGATCTTCATCGGCTGGGCCGCGGTGGGCGCGTCGATCATCATTGAGCTGATGTTCAAAAACGGCATCGGCAATCTGGTTGCGCCGATCATCGCGTTCCCGACGCTCGTGATCGCGCACTACCTCGCCGGCAGCGGCGACACGATGCAGATGCTCCAGGCCGTGCTCGACACCAACCTCTGGCTCGCCACGCACGTGGTGGCCGTCACCATGGGGTACGCGGCCACGTTCCTCGCTGGGGCATTGGCCATCCTGTTCATCATCGGCGATCTATTTTTTGCGCGCGATCACGAGACGATGTTCCACAAGGTGATGGGCAAGGTGATCTACGGCATCCTGTGCTTCGCGCTGCTGTTCAGCTTCGTCGGCACGGTGCTCGGCGGGATCTGGGCGGATCAATCCTGGGGCCGATTCTGGGGCTGGGATCCGAAGGAAAACGGCGCGGTGATGATCGTGTTATGGAACGCGATTGTCCTGCACGCGAGATGGGCGGGCCTGATCCGCTCACGCGGCATCGCGGTGCTGGCGATCTTCGGCAACATCATCACCGGCTGGAGCTGGTTCGGCACGAACCTCATGGGCGTCGGCCTGCACAGCTACGGCTTCATGGACAGCGGCGTGTTCTGGCTGGGCCTGTTCGCGGCGACGCAGGTCGTGATCATGCTGCTCGCCACGATGCGCGGCGCGATCCCGCTGAATCGGTCGGCGCAGCTCGCATAGGAGATTATTCGAACGCAAAGACCCAAAA
>JACMJD010000306.1 GCA_014380825.1 Phycisphaerae bacterium
CGTCCACCTGTATCCAATTCTCTAGAAAGCAAACGATGGAGCACCGACGCACACAGATACAGAAATTCCGCACCGTGTTCATCCGTGCCCCATCTGTGGCTCAGATGAAACTACGGCAGGCGAATGCCGAGTTTGTTGATCTTGCGGTTTAGGCGCTGGATGTTGATGCCCAGCAATCGACACGCGGCGGCTTTGCGGAAGTTGGTTCGCCGCAACGCTTCGGCGATCGCGCGGCGTTCGACATCGACCAGTCGCAGCTCGCGTGAACCGTTCGTGTTGTCCTCATCGCCGTTCGTCGCGTTGCGTAGTCGATCCGGCAGATCGCTCACGCCGATCTCATGGGTCGCGGCCAGCACGTGGGCGTGCTCGATCACGTTCGCCAGCTCGCGCACATTGCCGGGCCAGTGATGTTGCTGAAGCAGCGTCGCCGCTTCCGGCGAGAGCTCTTTCGGCGATTCATCGTAGATCGCCGCCTGAGCATTTAGAAAATGATTGGCCAGCACCATCACGTCATCCGGCCGCTCGCGGAGGGGCGGCATTTGTAAGACGAGCACGTTCAGGCGGAAGAAGAGATCTTCGCGAAACGTTCCTTGGCGCACCATCTGGGACAGATCGCGGTGCGTCGCGCAGATCACGCGGATGTCGACCGGTTGCGGCTTGGTATCGCCGACCGGAACGACTTGCCTTTCCTGGATCACGCGCAGCAGCTTCGCCTGCAACGGAAGAGAGAGCTCGCCAATCTCATCGAGAAAAAGTGTGCCGCCATCCGCGGCGCGAATGAAGCCCAGGCTGTCGCGCATCGCGCCGGTGAACGCGCCTTTGAGATGGCCGAAGAGCTGGCTTTCAAACAGCGTGTCGGACAAAGCCGAGCAATCGACGGGAATAAACGGTGCGCTCGCGCGACCGGATTGCTCGTGGATCTGCCGCGCCAGCATCTCTTTGCCGCTGCCGGTTTCGCCGAGAATCATCACGGTGCTTCGGCGCGTGGCGATCGATTCGGCGATATCGCGCACCGCCCCGATGGCGGCGGATTTGCCGACCAGGCGGGGCGTATTCGTCGAATAATTGATGTGATTCTTTACTGAAGCCGCACTCCGCGGCTCTTCCGCAGTCACTTGATTGCTTCCCCGACTTTTCCAACCCATGGCTTCCCCCGCGCGCAGTTGCGGATCAGCAAAGCCGTCGCAAAATGGGTACGGATGAAAACAGATCGCCTGCGACGCGCCACCACGCGTGTCGACAGTAACCTCAACCGTATTTGGTACTTACCCCTGCGCGAAGCCCTGTAACCCAACCGCGAAACCATAAGTGATCGAAATTCGAAATCAACCGCAAACTTCCGTTTTGACGAATTAGTTTCGTCGATCACCTCGTGGCAGCACGCGCGCGATTCTTCCACTTCGTCAGCACGTCGCCTATGCTGAAGATGAATTTCTGACTGCCGTGCGAGGGCAAACACGATGAGACATGCGGTGTATCAATGCGGGCTTGGACTGTCCGCGCTGGCGGTGGCGTTTTTCGGTTCACCGTGCGGCGCTCAACCTGCACCCGCGCCAACGCCCGCGACGTTCCCCGCTTCTGCCCCAACTTCGGCGCCGAATACGCCACGCTATGTGATGACGATTCCGCCGGGGTTTCACAAGGTGGAATCCGGGTTTCGCGTCGCGCTGTGTGAAGCGGTCGACGATGCCTGGGTGAAAAAAGCGCTCGCCGACGTCGCGCCGACCACGATGCCCACGACGATGCCGGCGGACATCGTCGATCGCCTGAAAGACCGGCGCGAAGTGCTCAAAGCGCGCATCGCCGGCGACCTGTCGCTCAAGGATGCCACGTTGATCGATCAACTGATCGACAAGACGATGATCCCGCAGGCGCAGAGGCTCAACGAGCTTCAGCCGCCGATCTTTTATCTGGTCAGCACGCGCGATCGCATCAAGCAAGTGCTCAAGGCGGGCTGGAGCGATCCGCGATTTCACTACAACCGCGTGAACGACGACGTGAACTTCAGCCCGGACCTGCGCCTTTCGGATGAACGTCCGATGGATGACATGGTGATGCCGGTCATCTATGCGCCCGATGCGACGCCTGAGGCGAAGCTCAAAATCCTTGAGCAGATGATGCAGCGCAACGAGGCCAGCGTGGTGGATGCGTTCTCGCGCCGCTCGCAGTTGGTCGCACAATTGGCGCTGATCGAGTTCATCCAAAAGCAGGCGCTCGATCCGCTGAATCTCAAAGACGATCAGCAATGGCTTGGGCTAGGAATGCAGGCGGTGCTGTCGGCGAAATATATGCACGATCTGCTCGGGGTTTCCGAGGAAGATCTGCTCGCCCGCATGACGCGCGACGACCCGCGCAACCCGGTGAGGCCGGACGCGGTTGATCTGCTTCACCCGGCCGACCGCGCGCAGATGAAGCGCGAATGGGTTCCGCTGTACGGCGACGCCTACCGAGTGAAATCCGCCAGAGTCGTCCGCAACTGGGCCGCCAAATGCGGCGAAAGCGCCGTCGCGACGACGCTCGCCGCGATGCGCGCCAACCCGCCGGCGGATGGAGCGGCGCTGGTGAACCTGATCAAAGTGACGACGGGCGTGGATCTGACGAATGAAGTGAAAGCGAAGTGATGCCACGCTGTCAGAATCCCAGCTTCCGAATCGCCGCACGAATTGTTTCGGCGCTGTTCTTCAACCCCAATTCCTCATTCGCATTCACCGGAACCGGCAGCGGCGCTTCGACGCCGCCGGCGCTCACGATACTCGGCAGCGACATGCAGACGTCATCGATCCCGCGCCAGTTGTTGATCAGTGAGCTCACCGGCAGCACGCGATTTTCGTCCTTCACGATCGCCTCCAGAATCTTCGCGGTGGCCAGGCCGATCGCGTAATTCGTCGCGCCTTTTCCGGCGATGATCTGCCCCGCCGCTTCTTTCACGCCTTGGAAGATCGACGTGCGATCCATCACGCTTAGCTTCCCGTGATGCATGACCGCCCATTCGTGCAGCGGGATGTTGGCGATGGATGCGCTGCTCCACAGCGGGATCTCGCTGTCACCATGTTCCCCGGCGATGTACGCGTGAACGTTCTGCACCGCGACGTTCAATCGCTTGCCGATCAAGTATCGAAACCGCGAGCTATCCAGCACCGTGCCGCTGCCAAACACCCTTTCGCGCGGCAGGCCGGAAAGTTTCAGGGCGATGTACGTGATCACATCGACCGGATTCGTCACGAGCAGAAAAATCGAATCCGGCGCGACCTTCAATAGATCCGGCACGAGCGTGCGGCAGATCTTCGCGTTCGCCTCGGCCAGATCCATTCGCGACTGCCCCGCCTTCTGCTTCGCGCCGGCGGTGATGACGATCGCACGCGCGTCTTTGCAGATCGCGATGTCATCCGAGCCTTCGATGTTCGCCATCGGGGCAAACTGCAGGCCGTGGTTCAGGTCGAGGATTTCTGCGTCAACCTTCGCGCGATCGACGTCGTACAAAGCGAAGTGGTTCGACACGCCGCGGATCATGCACGCGTAGGCGATCGTCGCCCCGACCGAACCCGCACCAACGACGGCAATCTTGTTGGTCATGAATGATTTTGTAGCACGAACCTCCACCGGCGTGGGGGGGGGGGGCGGGGCCGGAGGGGGATGGTTGACGAAAGCAACAAAGGAAGGGGGACCCGAGGC
>JACMJD010000307.1 GCA_014380825.1 Phycisphaerae bacterium
GCATGAAGAAGGAAGAGGTCGACCAATCGATCCGCGACCTGCTCGCCACGCTTATCAAGTGGTGCGTGATGGGCTTCGGAATCGTGATCGCGTGCAACCAGCTTGGCATCCCGATCGTGGCGATGCTGACCGGCGTGTCGATCATCGGCTTAGCCGTGGGTTTCGCGGCGCAGGAGACGCTGGCGAACTTCATCGCGGGGATCGTGATTTTCCTGGACAAACCGTTCAAGGTCGGCGACTGGATCGAGATCGACAGCACGTTTGGACAGGTTCGCCGCGTCAGCTTTCGCTCGACGCGAATCCTTGATCTGGATGGCGAAGTGGTCGTGCTGCCGAACACGCAGATGCTGTCGCACAAGGTGTCGAACCACAGCACGCACCCGTTGAACCGCGTGAACGTGCGAATCGGGATCTCCTACAAGGCGTCGATCGACAAAGCCCGCGAGGCGCTGCTGAAGCTGACCGTGCAGGACGTTCGCATCGCGCCGAGGCCGGCGGCGGAAGTGGTGGTCGATTCGTGCGGCGACAGCAGCGTCAACCTGATCCTGCGATTCTGGATCATGGACGAAGCGGTGGAGCGGTTGATCGGATACGAATACATCGAGAAGGCGAAGAACGCGCTCGATGCCGCGGGCGTGGAAATTCCGTTCCCGCACGTGCAGTTGCTGCTCGAGCAAACGCCGGCCGTGGAATTGTTGGCGAAATCCCGGCATGCCGCCTGATTGCGCGGCGATGCATCCTTTGCAATTCAATCGGGGGAGATGGCGGGATTGAAAAAAAAGTCCGGGAAGCCCCCGTGAAAGAGCTTCCCGGACCAGTTGTCTGAAACCAATTGCTACTCTTGCGAACGACCGGTCCCGTTACCGATCAATCACATCAAGCAGCAAAGCGCACCTTACTTGCGACGTCGGCGGCCAAGGATGCCCGCGCCGACAAGTCCGATCGCGACGATCGATGTCGGTTCAGGCACCACTCCGCCCGTCGGAAGCGCGCGCACGGTGAATGCGCCTGAGTTCCAAGTGCCGTCGATCGCATTCGCGAAGTCGTCGAAGTTTTCGAAATACTCCAGGCGAAGAATGCCGTTCGGCAGGCTGATGTCCGGGACGCCGTTGTCGGTGAGATCCAGCACGCCGGCGCTGCTGAAGCTGGCGGTGCCACCGAAGTCAGAACCGGCGCCGATGGTGAGGAACAGACCCGAAGCGTCCGGGGCAATATTGTCGTCAAAGTAGACGGCATTGTCCGACAGCCAGCTCGGGCTGGTGGCGGTGATGTTGTTGTTCCAGCCGATGCCGCTCATCGTCATCGGAGTGCCAGACGCAAAGCCGGCGGCGGTCGCGACGTTGAAGGTCAGCACGACGTTCTGGGCATCGCCCTGAGCATCGAAGCTGTTGATCCCGACGGTCGGGATGCTGACATCAGCTTCAGGTCCGCCGCCCGCGTGAACCAGCGGTGGTCCAGCTTGCGTCGGCGCCTTGGTGGCACCGGCCTGATTGGTTTGAGAAAGAACGTTGCCAAAAGCCGCGCCCGCGCCGAGCGCAGTGACAGCACATGCTGCGAGAATTGCCTTCATCGCATTTGCTCCTAAACGAGTTGTAGAAATGGGTGAAGGCAGCCCTGCGCGCCGTTCACCATAGCCCTGAGCAATGAACAATACAGGGAGAAAGACGAAACGCAACACCAATCTGCGCAAGTTTTTAAAAGTTGAATCTCGTCATCATCACATCGACGGTCGCCGATAGAAATTTGGTTCGGCGCAGATACTTTCTGTCGTCTTAAACGAACTGAATTACGCAGACTCACGTCGATTGACGGACAGACTTTCTAACCCGCGGCCGGTGCGTTGGTGGGCGCGATCGCATCTTCAGGCCGCGGCTCGATGTTGGGATGGATGAACTTGTTCCACATCTCGTTGCGCATCTTCAGCGTGCCTTTTTTCTTGTCCAGCTTGCCGACGATGAACCCCTGGTTGAGCATCAGTTCCATCGCCTGCACGCACTGTTGCAACAGGTATGCTGCAACGTCCTTCGGCAGGTGGCTGAGCGAGCTCTGCAACAAGCGGTAGATCGTTCCCACGTCGCTAGCCTGCCGCAACGCCTGCATGACCGCATCGAACACGCCGACCACGTGCAGACGGTTGACGCCTTTCAGATAGGTCCGGATCTTCTGGATTCGTCCCTCCGCGTACGCGGGAACGAACTCTTCCCGAGCATCGGTGAGGTTCAGCTTCAACAGGTTGTATTCCGTGATCTGCCAGCGCTGCGGCATGTCGCCGAAGATGTGTGCGAGCTGCTTCATGCAGTTGACATCGAAGCTGCCGATGGCGATGTGATCGAGCGTGTCGTGTGTAAATCCGCCTCGCGCGATGCACTTCCACGCGTCCTGACCGGTGAGCTTCAGGCCCGCTTCGGCGGCGATCTCGGCGCAGTGCGCCTGGAGATCGGTGAACTGTCCATTGGCGGCGTACCAGAAGTCGGCGAAGCGGATGTGCTGGCGCACGCGCGATCGCTGATCGAAGTCGTAATTCTCTTTCAACCACTGCGCCTTGTGCTCGCCGCGCTCCAGCTCAAGGATCACGTACGCCAGCTCGCGCCCGCCGGAGTGCGTGAGCGTCATGCCGGCGGAGAGAATCGGGTCCGCGAAGCCCGCCGATTCACCCACGAGAAACCAGTTGTCTCCGTATGTGCGATCGGCGACGAACGACCAGTCCTTGGTCGTATAGAGTTTTCCTTCGTTGGTCGCGTTCTTCACCAGCGCGCTGATGCGCGGCTCGCGCGACAACGCTTCCTTGTACAGCTCTTCGGGCGACTTGCCCGCTTTCTTGTAATACTCCTGCGGGCAGACGAACCCGATGCTCGTGCGCGTCGGGCTCAGCGGGATGAACCAGATCCAGCCGTCGCTCACGCTCATCACCTGAATGCGCGTCCCGCCCGTGCCGATATGCGTGGCCCATTCGGCGTTCTGCCAGTAATACCATACGGCGATGTTCTGCAATCGCGTGGGGATCTCGGTTTCCACGCCCATCGCGCGCCGCAGCACGCCGATGTGCCCGGACGCATCGACGTAATACTTCGCCGTGATGACTTCGCCGCTTTTCAGCTCGAACCCGGTGATCTTGTCGCCCTCGCGGCGAACGTTGGTCACTTGCGCCTCTTCGCGCACCTCAACACCCGCTTCTTCGGCGTGGCGGAGCAGGATGGTGTCGAAGATCGCGCGATCGATTTGAAACGCCGTGAACTTGCGCTGCCCATCAAACTTGCTCGGCCGCGGCTCATCGCGGAACGCTTCGCTGTCCAGGAAATCGAAGTCCCACAGCTCTTCGGTCTTGCCCCATTTGAACGTCCCGCCGATCTTGATCGGGAAGTTTGCGGCCTCGACTTTGTCCCAGACGCCCATCTCGTCGAGGATCGATCCGATGCGTGGAAGCTGGCTTTCGCCGACGTGGTCGCGCGGGAACTTTTCCTTTTCGAGGATCAGGACGCGCATCTTCGGATCATATTTTCGCAGCAGCGTACCGAGCGTCGTTCCGCCCGGGCCGCCACCGATGATCGCGACGTCGTAATGGTTTTTGGACTGCTGTTCAGCTGACTGAGTAGACATGAATTTCCTCGTGATACGCCCGTGAAAAGAGAGGGAAAGCGTATCGCTCTATCGGAATTCATTCAAGACGCCGTGGATGTCACCTCTTTGCTCGGCGCCGGGGAGGCTCTTGTAAAGATAGGCGAAGTGTTCGTTCGACGATCCGCGTGAGGCCGCTACCGCACGTCTGCGACCGGCGCCGTTGGCGCGGGAGAGTTGTACACGCGAGCGATAACGCGTCGTTGATGCAGCATCCAGTCGACCAAGTCCGATTCCGCCACCGCGCGGCTCCAGCAGTCGTGGCCGACACCGTCGAACTTGGTTTGTTTTGCGGCGCCGCCGCGCGCGGTGATTTCTTGGCACATCTCATCGGCGCTAGCGGATGGGACAACCAGATCGCTGCGGAAGTTGAACGCCCAGATCGGCAGCAAGGACAACCGCTGCGCCAGCTCAGTCGCGCGCGGGGCGGCGATCGGCACGAGCGCGGCGAAGCGATCCGGGTGCCGCGCGCCGATCTGCCAAACGCCCAGTGCGCCGAATGATAATCCCGCCAGCGTCACGCGATCGCGATCGACCGACCAATGCTCCTCGACCGAATCGAGCGCGGCGATCACCAGCCGCTCGCGCTCTTCACCTCGCCAAGTGCCGCTGGACTGGGGGAAGATCGTGATGAACTTCCAAGTCCCCGGCGACTCCGCGATTACCGGGCCAAGGCCGGCGGAGAGTGAGCTTTCGCCATCCTTTCCGGCTTCAAATAAGCCGTGGAGGAAAACGATGGCCGGGTAGCGTTCGCTTGCGCGATAGTTCTTCGGAATGAACACCCAAACCGGTCGCGGTGTGCCATCAACCAGAACTTCTTGTCGGATGAATCCGGTACCGGCGGGAAAGTCCGCGGTGGATTTAGAAACGTGACGGCCCTGGCAGCCGCTGAGCAGCAGCCACATCGTTACCAACAGCGGCGACAGCGCACGCCAACGGTGAGACATTCACCATCGGCATCGACATTGCGCGTCATTTAGTTAAGCCCGTGTCGTCGGATGGTAAGAGCTGCCAGTTGTATCCTGATGTGAGCCGACTTATGGGCGAACTATTGGGACGACAGGCCGCTTGACTTGGCATATCATTTTGAAAGCAGCCGCCGGACCGTGCGTTTCGATCGCGGTTTTGAGGAAAGCCCTTGTTCGAGACGCCGAAGAACGGGTATCCTGTTGCATCAGCCGCCGTCGGATGCGGTGGAACCGCCAGCGGCCCGACGAGGTTTGAACCCGTAACCTGTTGCGGTTGTATAAGTACGGGGCCCGGCGGGTTGAGCTTCGAGAAGTTTGACCTCCGAGATTTTCCGAGAACCTCCCGCCGGCGACGTCCCGCGATTAAGCACCACTGAGGATTTGCACCATGGCGAAACAGCAAAAACGGCTGGGCGACATCTTGGTTGAGTGGGGAATCGTTCAACCGTCTGAAATCACCCGCGCCCTCGAACACGCCAAGACAAAGAACCTTCGCCTCGGCGAGGCGCTGGTCGACCTGAAACTTGCCGCCGAAGCCAATGTCTACAAGGCGCTGGCGCAGCAGCACAACATGGAATACGTCGAGCTCGACAAGAGCTCGATCCCCGGCGGGGCGCTGAGCAGCATCCCCGACGAGCTGATGCGCAAGTATCTGGTGCTTCCGCTGGGCATGGAGAACGGCAAGCTCCGCATCGCCATTCACGATCCGCTGGATTTCGAAATGCAGGAAATCCTGCGTTTCCGGCTGGGTAAAGATTTGCGCCCGGTGCTCGCGCCGCGCAGCCGCATCAAGAGCGTCATCGACGAGCTCTTCAACACGACGGCAGCCAACACCATCGACAAGACGATGGACAAGACGATCGACCGTCTGCGCGATTCGCTGGATAAGTCGCTCGACAAATCGATGGACAAGTCGGTCGACCGATCGATCGACAAATCGATCGACATCGCCGGCATGGGCGAAGACACCGCGACCGATGCAACACAAGCGCCGATCATCAAGCTCGTGCAGGCGATGATCGCCGAGGCCGTGCGCAATCGCGCGAGCGATATTCACATCGAGCCGATGAAAGACCGCGTGCGCGTGCGCTATCGCATCGACGGCGAATGCGTCGACCGCGATCGCATCCCGCTTCGCATGAAGGGCCCGCTGATTTCCCGCATCAAGATCATGGCGGGCATCGACATCGCCGAAAAGCGTCTGCCGCAGGACGGGCGTATCAAGCTGATTGTCGACAAGCAGCAGATCGACTTCCGCGTCAGCACGCTGCCGGCGTATCACGGCGAATCGTGCGTGCTTCGTATTCTGCGCCCGGACAGCGTGCGTATCGGTATTCAAAATCTGGGCTTCGAAGCGGAAGACTACAAGATCTTCCAAAAGATTATCCGCCGCCCCAACGGCATCTTCCTCGTGACCGGCCCGACCGGTTCAGGAAAAACGACGACGCTTTACGGCGCCCTCAACGAGCTGAACCGCCCGGATCGCAAGATCATCACGGCGGAAGATCCGGTGGAATATAACTTCCCCGGAATCAACCAGTGCCAAGTGCGCGACGCGATCGGATTGACGTTTCAGAAAATTTTGCGAGCGATGTTGCGTCAGGCGCCGAACATCATCCTGGTCGGTGAAATTCGAGACTTGGAAGTGGCGGAAGTTGCGATCCAGGCGGCACTCACCGGCCACTTGGTGTTCAGCACGCTGCACACGAACGACGCGCCCAGCTCGATCACGCGTTTGATCGATATGGGCGTGAAGCCGTTCCTCGTGGCGTCGTCAATTCAGGCGGTTTTGGCGCAACGACTGATCCGCGTCCTGTGTCCGAAGTGCAAACAGCCCGACCGCGAGCCCGATCCGATGTGGCTCAAGCTCTCCGGCATCACCGCTGCCGACATGAAAGACAAGACGCTCTACAAGCCGCGCGGATGCGAATACTGCACCGGCACGGGCTTCCGCGGCCGAATTGGTATCTTCGAGATGATGCACCTGAACAGCGAAATCCGAAACCTCGCGTTCGAACGCGCCCCGACCAACAAGATCCGCAAAGCCGCGCTCGCCAGCGGCATGAAGAGCCTCCTGCAAGACGGCCGCCTCAAAGTGCTCAACGGCACGACGACGGCGGAAGAAGTCGTGAAGGTGGCGCAGGTGGAAGGGATCGTGACTGGTTAAGATTTTTGGGACTTTGGATATCCGAACTCCCAGTTGCGGATAGAGACGCGAACGCGATGGAAGTGACGGATATGGCGAACAGTATCCGTGTGCGGCACTACACGCGTGTAAGCTCAATGCGAAAGATCAAGGACCAACTGCGTATCGTGGCGCGCGATCAGAACAAGGTGTTCGTTGAGCCCGCGTCCGCGCGTAAGCTGTCCCCCGCCGACGCGCGCAAGCGATATGGGTTGAAGCCGGGCAAAGGAAGGGCTTATGTCGAGTTCGATGTAGAATCAGTTTTACTTGAAACGAAACGCAACGCTCGCCACGAAATCGATGAATACTTCATCGTTGGCAACGTGGACTTGGCACAGCGAAACCCGCAAGGCTTCCTAAACTTCTGAGGTGAAATGCGATGAGTGCCGATCCTGTAATCCAAACAGAGTTCGTCCAAGTCCCGAAGTCCGACCTGATCGAGGGGTGGAGCGTTTTGGAGCGC
>JACMJD010000308.1 GCA_014380825.1 Phycisphaerae bacterium
CGCACGACATGGTGATCTCGGACTTTGACCGCGATGGAAAATTCGACATCGCCACGAACGCCGCCATCTATTTTCAGAACACGCCTGACTCCTGGACGACCGTGAGCGGTGCAAATTATTCGCGCACTGGCTTCGGCGTAGGCTTGCTCGACATCGGCGAAGGTACGCGGCCGGGCCATTCGCTTGGTGTTGCGGATCCGGGCAGTCCGCCGCCGCTGCAACCGCCGCCGCCGAGCGGCGCGCTCGATCTGGTCGGTACGGGGCCGGGCGGTTCGCCTTACGCGAATTACTGGTATGAGAATCCGATTCACACCGGCGGCAACCCGCGCACGCAGCAGTGGGTTCGGCATTACTTTGGTCCTACTTACGATTCGAACTACAGCCTTGGCGGTTACACGTTTGACCAGATGGACGTGAACGAAGACGGGCGGATGGACATCGTCACCGCGCAAAGCGAACAGCCGAACGATTTCGGAACGCCGCCCGCCGAGGGTCTGGCGTGGTGGGAAGCGCCGGCGAATCGGCGCACGGGAACGTGGATCCGTCATCAGATCGACGTCGGTCTCACACAGATGCACAAGACGCGCGTGGCGGACATCAACCTGGATGGCCGCGAAGATCTGGTTGTGGCCGAGCAGGAGCAATCGGCGAACGATCGAGTCGCGGTGCTCTTCAAGCAGCCGGACTTCAGTTGGCGAATTCAGGTCCTTTCGATCGGCAGCGGTCACAACGTGACGACGGCCGATATCGACGGCGATGGCGACTTCGACATTCTCAACGCGGCGCATGCCGTATACGGCGCAGCGCCGCAAATTGATCTGTTTGTGAACGGTGCGCGTTCGCTATCAGCGGACGCAGCGCCGGAGATAAAGACACACCCGATCTCTCGGCGGATCAATGCTGGCCAATCCGTAACGTTCGTCGTGGCTGCCACCGGCGCGGCGCCGCTGAGTTTCCAGTGGCAGAAGAATGGGGTCGACATCCTCGGCGCCACCAACGCCTACTACACGCTGACGAACGCGACGTTCGCCGACAACAATGCGAAGTTTAGCGCCGTCGTGAGCAATTCCATCGATGTGGTCATCAGCACCGCCGCCACGATCATCATGGCGCCGGCGTCGGCTTTACAATATCTCAGCGACATGAATCCGACCTTTCAGTCAAACGGCTGGGGACCATACGAGCGCGATCGCAGCAACGGCGACACCGGCGCGAACGATGGCCAAGCCATCAGGTTGAACGGGGTGACGTACGCGAAGGGCTTGGGTGTTCACGCCGCGTCGGAATTGCGCTATGCGCTGAATGGGGTATATCAATCGTTCCTCACGGACGTGGGCGTTGACGATGAAGTGGGAAGCGCCGGATCGATCGTGTTCCAAGTGTGGGCCGACGGGACGAAGTTGTTCGACAGCGGCACGATGTCCGGAACGACGACCACCAAAGCGGTGAATGTCAGCGTGGCCGGAAAAAACGAACTTCGCCTGATCGTGACCGATTCCGGAAACGGCAACAACAGCGATCACGGTGACTGGGCCAACGCCCGACTGAGTGGTGCATCAATCTCACCCGGCGCGGCCCCGGCGGCGCGCGCGACAACTCGATTGTTGTCCGCATCAATTTGGAACGACCTGATTGAGCCGGACGAACTTCCGCTTTTCTGATCTTCCGCGCGGCCTGCGGATTGCAACCGGATGGTTGAAAGGAATTTCACCATGCCCGGCAAACAACGCAAACGTCAGGGGAACAGCGGCACATCACGGAGCCCGCGTCGGAATCACGGTTCATCGTCAAAAGCGGCGGCCTCCAAAGTGGGGGCGGTAGGATCGGACCCGCGCGCCGTAAAATTGATTGGCGGCAAGGGCGATTTTGGCGTACCGGAAACCGGCCAAGAGCGCGACCGGCAGTACGTATCGCAAGAAACCAAATCGCAGGACCCCGGCGGGATGCCGCCACACGCGGGCGTCGATCAATCGCGCGTCGCGGGCGTGGGCGGAAACGAATCCGGCGTCGGTAGCAGCAGCAGCGGTGATATCGACCCCGATATCGTCGGGGTCGGCACGGGCGGATCGACGATTTCCCAAGCCGGCCCCGACGATCGCAAGGACGGGGCGGATATGGTGACGTCGGACAAACTCGACCAATCTGCGCGTGATCGCAATTCACGCCAAGCGGCTCAAAAGAATCCAACGCAACCTCGCGGCACGTACATCGATCGCACCGGCGACATCACCACCCACGGCGGCGGCGACGGAAGTGCCGCCGCGACCGATCCGCTGATGGAAGAGAACGACGCGTTCGCAGGCGAGTTGAGCCTTGATGATGTGTCGGCTGTCGACAATTCGCCGCAGGATCGCGCGTGATCGATTGGTGATTTGTGATTGGTTCTTGGTTATTCGTTATTGGGCGCGCCTGAGCCGGCGACGCGTCATCCGACGAGCGAGCACCAATAACGAATAACCAAGAACCAAGAACCACTAGCCAAGAACCCGTCCCATTTGCGACGCCGCCAGCGGCGGTACACAATCCTCCGAATCTCAATCGGAGGATTCCTTGGCTCCATCTCGTCGTGATGTGCTGGTCACGGGCGCTGCGATCGCGGCGGGCGCGGTTTCTTCGCGATTTGTTAACGCGCAACGCAATGAGGATTTGTTCGCGCCCGCGCCCGCGCCCGCGCCGCGCGCGGGTTCTCGACCCGTCGCGATCGCGTCCGCCAACGGATTGCGCGGCGTGACCAAAGCCTTGGAGATGATGTCGAAGGACAACGTCGATCCGCTCGATGCCGCCATCGCGGGTGTGAATATTCAGGAGCTCGATCCGAACGATCAATCCGTGGGCGTTGGCGGATTACCGAACGAGGAGGGCGTCGTCCAACTCGACGCCTCCGTCATGCACGGCCCGACGAAACGCGCCGGCGCGGTTGCGTCGCTCGAAGACATCGCCACGCCGTCGTTGGTCGCCAAGGCGGTGATGGATTACACGGATCACATTTTCCTCGTCGGCCCCGGCGCGAAGAAGTTCGCGCTGCAAATGGGATTCAAGCCGACCGAACTGCTCACCGAAAAAAGCCGCCAGGATTGGCTGCGATGGAAGAGCAAGCTGAACCCGAAAGACAACTGGCTCGATCACGATGACGACGTGAAGATCAACTTCACGACGGGCACGATCAACCTGTGCGCTGTGAATGCCGCCGGTGACATCGGATCCGTCACCACCACGAGTGGTCTGAGCTGGAAACTGGCAGGACGCGTGGGCGATTCCCCGATCATTGGCGCCGGCCAATACTGCGACAACGAAGTCGGCGCCGCCGGCTCGACCGGTCGAGGCGAAGCGAACATCAAAGTCTGCGGCGCGTTCCTGGCGGTCGAACTGATGCGCGCCGGCAAGTCGCCGGAAGAAGCATGCATCGAAGTGATGAAGCGCGTGATCGCGATGACCGAAAAGCGACTGCTGGATGAACGAGGTCGACCACGCTTCGATCTGCATTATTATGCAGTGACAAAAGACGGTCGCTTCGGATCGGCGTGCGCATATGGGGGCGGCAAGTTCGCTGTCGCGGATGCGAGTGGAGCGCGCGTGATGGACAGTGCATTCCTGTTCAAGAAGGACGAACGGCCGAAGTAAGAACGATTTGTCCACGAATCAACACGAATGAAATCCGGTTCTTGTTCGTGTTCATTCGTGACCATTCGTGGATCACATCTTCTGCCGTCCCGCGATCGCATCCGCGAGGATATTCCGATTCGCATATTCGATGTTGCTTCCCGCCGGCAGTCCGCGCGCTAGTCTTGTGATCTGAACATTCGGGAACCGCGTCTGCACTTGTTGCTGGATGTGCAGCGCCGTGCCGTCGCCTTCCATATTGGGGTTGGTGCCCATGATCAGCTCGCGGATGGTTCCGCCGGCCAGGCGCTCCATGAGTGGTTCGACCGTCACATCCGATGGATCGATTCCTTCCAGCGGCGCGATTCTTCCAAGCAGCACGTGATACACGCCTTTGTATAAACCGGTTGACTCAAGCGCGAGCAGGTCTTTCGGTTGCTCGATGATGCAGACGACCGCCTGGTCGCGCGACGGGTTCGAGCAGATATCGCACGGGTCGGCCTCGGTGAGGTTGTAGCAGATCGAGCAGTGCTTGATCCGCGTCTTCACATCGCGAATCGCGTCGGCCAGTTGCATGGCGTCTTCGGGTTTTTGCTTCAGCAGATGAAACGCGATCCGCTCGGCGCTTCGCATGCCGATGCCGGGGAGGCTGGCGAACTGGTTGATCAGGTTTTGGATGCTGTGGGTGTAGCTGGACATTGAACGTGATTATAGCGCACCGGCGCGCAAAAGGAGTTCGTCGCGGACGCGTATTGCGACCGATTCCCAATCGCCCTGTTTCTCCTGCCGAAACAATTTCATCGTCGGATACCATGGCGAATCTTCGCGTCGCATCAGCCAGCGCCAGTCGGCGTTGTAGCAGAGCATGGTGAGCGTGGGCTTGCCCATCGCGCCGGCCACGTGGGCGACGCTGGTGCAGACGGAGACCACCACGTCGAGGTTCGCGATCAGTGCGGCGGTGTCGGAGAAGTCCGCGACGCCGTTTGTGAGATCGATCAGATTCAGATTGCTCGGTCCGATCTGAGAAGTTGCGGGACCTTTCTGTAGCGAGAAGATCTTTGTATCTGCGACGCCGGCAAGCGGCTGCAAGAGGGACAGGTTCGCACTTCGGTTTCGATCGTTTGCCTGGTTGGCGTTACCTGCCCACGCGAGTCCGATGTTCAGTTTCGAACGGTGCGGCCCGATCTTCGACCTCCAGTCTTCCACCTTCTGTGGATCAGGAAAAACATACGGCACGTTTGAAGGCACGTTTTCCAAAGTCGTGCCGAACACACGCGGCAGGCTCATCATCGGAATCCACGTATCGAAGTTCGGCAGTGGATCGGTTTCATCGACCGCGCGCTCGACGCCGCGAATCGTAGCGAGCAGGGAAGCAACGGACTTCTGACAGCGAAGGACGACGCGTCCGCCTCGCTCGGCGATGAGAGTTGCGTAGCGGGCGAACTGGATGTTGTCGCCAACGCCTTGTTCGCCTAGCAGCAGGATCGTCTTGCCCGCGAGATCTGATCCATCCCACATTGGCTGCGCGAATCGCGGGGCGCTATTCGCGAACAGCGGCATTCGCCATCGCCATTCGTATGCGTCCCAACCGGTTCGATACTCGCCACGAAGCAGATCGAGGAATCCGCGGTTGTACCGAGCGCCGGCGTGATCGGATTTCAAGCCGATCGCGCGATCGAAGGCGGCCGTCGCTTCGTCGATCCGCATGAGCTCGCTCAGCAGCTCGCCCAGGTTGTTCCAGGGTTCGGCTTGCTCGGGATTCAGCGCCATCGCGTTCCGGTACGACTGCTCCGCCGCGACCAGATCTCCTCTCGCTCGCAGCGTATTGGCGAGGTTGTAGTGCGCTTTGACGTAATCGGGTTTCAGACCGATCGCCTCACGATAGTGCGCGATCGACTCGTCAATCTCATTCGCTGCACGCAATGCGAGCCCAAGGTTGTAGTGGGCCGTTGCATTCGACGGATCCAGCTCGGTCGCGCGACGAAAGTCCGCCAGCGCGCGCTCGGCTTGATTTGCTTGCCGATACGCTTCGCCGCGGTTGACGTGGTATCGGGCGTTTCGCGGATCGAGTGCGATCGCCTGTGAGATCAGGTCGATCGCCGCGGAGAAGTTCTTCGCGCGAAGGGCGGCGATTCCGTCGTTGTGAAGTGATTCCGCGCGCGACATTGGTGCGGAAGTATACGCGCTTTATCCGGCAGACCGCGCGCTCTGTCGCTTGCTGGTTTCGATGACCTCACCCATTTGCCGGAACTTTTCGTACCGGCGTTCGAGGAGGTTGTCGATCTTCGATCGCTTCAGGTCGCGCAGGCTCTTTGCGATAAACTGTTCCAGGCTATGCGCGGCCTGGTGCGGGTCGCGATGTGCGCCGCCGAGCGGTTCGGCGATGATCTTGTCGATCACG
>JACMJD010000309.1 GCA_014380825.1 Phycisphaerae bacterium
CGACGCGGGCTGTAGAATCGACACGCGATGACCCTTGCGCGCTCCCTCGTCGGATTCCTGATGCTCGCGACGTCTGCGTGTAGCCGGCGCGCTTGCTCGTCGCGGGGCACGCCCAAAACGGCGAGCAAGCTCGCCGGCTACACGAGGCGTCGATTCCCGTACAATCGTCAGCGACGACCACGCTTTCCGTCCCAATACTTGCGGGCTTCACCATCCCGGCATGCTCTGTTCAGGGCAATACAATTTCCCTCTGGACTGTGCGTACAATACATCGAGCTCGAATGATCGATCGCGATCGATTCGATAGACCAGTTGTTCACAAACTGCCCCCGGACGGGCACAAAGCCGTGACCAGCGTAGAATCCATCCTGATGCCGCACCGACGAAGCTCCGACCCGTTGCCGAAGAAGATCTTTGATTTCGAAGTCATCGATCGAATCGGCGAAGGTGCGCGCAGCTATATCTACGCCGTCAGCGATCCGAAGACCAAGCAGCTCTACGCCCTGAAACACGTGAAGCGCGTGACCGAGAAGGACGACCGCTTTATCGAGCAGGTGATCACCGAATTCGAGGTCGGCCAGAAGGTTCAGCACGCGAATATCCGCAGGCTGCTGGAGCTGAAGACCAGCCGCAATCTGCTGCTGAAGATCAATGAGATCGGCCTGCTGATGGAGCTGTTTGATGGCCATCCGCTGGAAGACAGCGTGCCGCGCAGCCTGGCGAAGCTGATCCAGATTTTCATCGAAACCGGCAAAGCGATCGAAGCGATGCACGCGGCCGGGTATGTGCATTGCGACCTCAAGCCCATCAATATCCTCGTCGGCTCGAACGGCCAGGTGAAAGTGATCGACCTCGGCCAAGCCGCACCGATCGGCACGGAAAAGACCCGCATCCAAGGCACGCCCGACTACATCGCCCCCGAGCAGGTGAAGTGCAGGCCGGTGACGATCCGGACGGATATCTACAACCTCGGCGCGACGATGTACTGGGCGCTGACCGGAAAGAAAATCCCGACGCTCTACACCGTCCGCAAAGCCGCGAAGGGTCACGGACCGAGCTTCCTGCTGGATGATCAGGTTGCCGCGCCGCGCGAGTTGATTCCGACAGTGCCGGAGTTGTTGTCCGTGCTCGTGATGGAGTGCGTTCGCAGCGATCCGCGCAAGCGCCCGGGTGATATGACGGAAGTCATCCGTCGGTTAGAGACGATTCAGCACACCATTCAGCGCGATAAGAAGTCGGGAAGCGTCGCGTAAACTTCGCAAAAAAAGTAAGCGCGAGTAGTCGAAGTGTTATCGTAGCCACGAACGCAAGTTCGTGGATCGTAATATTGGGATACCGCGCACCGCGTCCACGAACTTGCGTTCGTGGCTACGATTTCGGAATTGCGTGCTCACTCGAACAGCTTCGGTTGCGTCTGATCTTCCACCGTCGATTCGATCTCACCGTCCGTCACGCGCGTAATGATTGCATCACCGGGTTTCAATTGTTCGATCGATCGGACCACCGCGCCGCCGCGTTTGATTGTGGTGATCGAGTATCCGCGTCTCAAAACCGCCTGGGGTGAGAGTGCCGTGAGCTGCGCGTCGATCTTCTCGATTTTCAATGACGCTTCGCGCAGTCGCGCACGACTCCGCGTGAGTAATCTCCGGTTCAAGTCATTCAGCTTTTGATTAAGCAGCTCGATCCGATGCCGCGGATCTTGTCTGCGCAATCGCGTTTCGCGCGAAGCCAGTTCGCGCTCGCATCGGCGAAGGCAGTCGATCAGCACCTGCACAAGCCCGCGCTGTCGATCGTCGAGCCGCATGCGAAGCTGGTTGATCCGATCGAGCGGCCGACGGAACGCCTCGTGGCGTTCGATCCCGTTCAGGCGCTGCCGCGCATCCTGCACCGATGCGCGAAGCCCGCGTCGCAATCGCAATGCGGCGGCGTCCAGTTCATCGACAATCGTGCGCCAACTGGCGGTGACGATTTGTGCCGCTTCGGTCGGCGTATGCGCGTGATAGTCGGCGACGAGATCCGCGATCGTCGTGTCGACTTCGTGCCCGATTCCCGTAACGACCGGCGCGAAACTGCCAGCGATTGCTCGGGCGACGGCTTCTTCATTGAACGCCCACAGGTCTTCCAGCGAACCCCCGCCGCGCGCCACCAGGATCAGATCGATCGCGCCGCTTGCGGCTTTAGCGCTCAAGCGGTTCAATGCCAGCGCGATTCGGGCGCCTGCGCCGTCACCTTGAACGGGAACGTGCGTGAGCGTGAGCTTCAGCCAGGGGAATCGTCGCAGGACTTTCAGCATGTCCTGCAATGCGGCGCCGTCGCGCGAGGTGAGCATCGCGATGCGCATCGGATATCGCGGCAGAGGCCGCTTGCGATCGGGCGAGAACAATCCTTCTGCTTCGAGCTTGGCGTGCAGTTGGCGGAACGCCACCTCCAGCGCCCCGCGTCCCATCGGCTCGATCTTGCGGGCGTAGAGCTGATATCGCCCGCGCGCGCCGTACACCGCGACGCTGCCGGTGATGATCACGTCCTCGCCATCCGTCGGGTCGAACTTGAGCTTTGCCAGCTCGCTCTTCCACATCACGCCGTCGATGCAGCTATTGGCGTCCTTCAGTGTGAAATACAAATGCCCGGAACCGCGATGCAGGTTGACGTTCGACAGCTCGCCTTGCACGAGCACGGTCGACGGCACGCCGGTCTTGATGGCGGCTTCGATGATGTGCGTGAGCTGCGAGACCGAAAGCATCTCGCGCGCGGCGGACTTGTTCGGTGCGGAAGCGGCGTCATCTCCAGTCGCGGCGGGCGCCGATTTTGTACGGCGCATCGTTCGCTCGCGAAACTCGAAGAAGCTCTCGGTCATCGGCGTTGCACGGTCGCGTTACCCGCCGATGCGGCTCATCTGCTGGTTGCCGTGACCGGTGTGGACTTCGGGTTTCAGGCGCACGCAATCGGTCATGGCGCGGGCGAGATCTCCGAGCTTCCGCTCGGGGCTGGGATGAGTTCGTCGGAGAATTGGTCGGATGTCGACTTCACCACCTTCGAAGAGGCAGCTTCGGAGGACACCGTCCGCAGTTAATCGAAGTCGATTGCATGTGGAGCAGAACGGCGCCGACATCGCGCTGATGAATCCGACGCGCCCACGCGGGTTGTGATTCGCGATTCGATAGACATTCGCCGGACCAACCCCCGGCTCAGTGGAGCGATCGACGGCGACCAACGAACCAAGCTCGGATTCGATCCGTTCTCGAATTTCGCCTTCGGGGATGAACGCATCCTGTCCACGATCCTGAGCGCCACATCCCCCGGCGGGGCCGAGTTCGCTGGAATCGACCTTGCGTGTATCGGTATGCATCAGCGCGGCATCGCCTAGCGGCATATATTCGATGAAGCGGACCGTCAGCTTGCGGTCAATCGTCAGGCGTGCGAAGTCGGCGAACTCATCGTCATTCGTGCCGCGCATCGTCACGCAGTTGACCTTCAGCCCATTGAACCCAACTGCTTCGGCGCGATCGAGGCCGCGAAGAACCGTCGCCAGGTCTCCGGTTCGTGTGATGCGTTTGAACCGATCCGGCTTCAGACTGTCGATGCTGACGGTAATCCGATCCAGGCCCACTTCGTACAGGGCGTTGGCTTGGTCCTCCAGCAGCATGCCGTTCGTCGTCAGGGAGAGATCTTCGACCCCTTTGATGCCGCGAAGCATGCGGATCAGGTCGATGATGCCGTGACGGATGGTCGGCTCACCGCCGGTGACTTTGAAGCGCCGAATGCCGTGGATGTCGATCGCGGCCCGGACGACATCGCAGATCTCTTCGAAGCTGAGAATCGCGTCTTTGGGCAGCCAGGCAACGCCGTCTTCGGGCATGCAGTACACGCAGCGGAAGTTGCAGCGATCGGTCACGCTGATCCGCAGCACGCGGACGGCCGAGATCGAGCGCGGACCGGTCTCGAAATGCGCCGCGGGCGCGACATTCGCCAAGCTGTCGGGTGCGGGAATTTGCAAAACAGGTAAATTCATCGGTTACGGCGTCATGGCGACCCGAAATAGATTCTAACCCGCCTCGAATACTTCTGGCAAAATCGCTTCGGCCAAGCCGATTCTACGCAATCGTTCGGCCATGGCGAGTTGAAATATCTTGTGATACAACCGCCGCCCACTTGAAACCGAAAGAAACCGTACAAAGCCACGTGACAGGAGCAACTATGAAGATGATGCCGCAACGAGCGATCGCCAGCCTGCTGGTAGTGCTGTTCATGACTTGTGCCGCCCGCGCACAGGTGCTTCAGCAGGTGCCGGACGACGCACTGCTGGTAATTAAGACCAAAGACCTCACCGCCACCAGCGCGAAGGTCGGCAAGCTGATGAAGGATCTTGGCCTGGCGCAGATGAAGCCGGGTTTGGATAATCCGCTCGCTTTGATCCAGAAGGAACTCGGCATGTCCAACGGCGTGAACACCGCCGGCGAAATGGCGATCGTGTTCCGCGATCCCGCCAAGACCAACGAAAAGCCGGACAAGTCGATGCTGGTCCTGATTCCGGTCAGCGACTACGCGGCGTTCGTCTCGAACTTCAAAGATGCCAAAGTCGAAGGCGAAGTGACCGAAGTCAGTATGCCCAAGGGCAATGAACCGGGCTTTATCGCGCAATGGGGCAACTACGCGGCACTCAGCCCGTCGAAAACCGTCGCGGGCATGAAGGCCGGGACCCCGCTGAAGATCGGCGGCGACGCGACGAACAAAGAACTCGCCGGCAAGGACATTGTGTTCTATGCCAACATGAAAGCCTTGCGCACCAATCTGATTCCCCAATTGCAGGGCGTGCGCGACAAGGCGATGGAAGAGATGGAAGCCACCAACGACGCAAACCTGGCAAAGTTCCGTCCGCTGATCAAGTCGGCGGCGGGTCAGGTTTTCCTGGCGTTCGAATCATTTCTGCGTGACACGGATGCGGCCACGATCTCGGTGGACTTCGGGCCCGAAGGAATGAAGGTCGCGTTGATGTCTGAGTTCATTCCCGACAGCTATCTCGGCAGCACGTTTGCCGCCGTGAAGAACACCAGCGAGCCGGTGCTCGCGGGTTTGCCGACCGGCAAGTACCTGTTCTTCGGCGGATACGTGAACCAGCCGGAGGTCAGCACGAAGCTCCTGAACGACTTCATCGGCCCGATCATGAAAGAGCTCGATACGATGGGTCCGGAGATGAAGGCG
Organism: Phycisphaerae bacterium; assembly: GCA_014380825.1. The sequence continues at coordinate 5,200 of JACMJD010000309.1, forward strand.
GCGCACGACTACGTCGACGCGATCAACACGGCATTGAAGGCGACCAAGTCGGCGTCGTTCGGCGTGGTGGCGCCCAGCGGACAGCTCGGGCAGGAAGCGATCTTCCAGCTTATGACGGTGTCCAAGGGTGATGCCGCCGCTCTGAAGGCGTCGCAGGTGAAGATGGTCAAAGCGCAGGAAGAGACGATGAAGGCGCTTGGCATGCCCGCCGACGCGTACAGTTCCACGGTAAATCCCGCCGCCAAGACCGTGGATGGCGTGACGTTCGATTCGATCGTCACCACGATGAACCCCAACAGCAAAGACCCGGCCGCCATGCAGCAGGCGAATGTCATGGCGCTCCTGTACGGTCCCGGTGGTGTCAACATGCTTCAGGGTGAAGTGAACAAGGACACGTTCATGATGGCCATGGGCGTGCCGGACGCCGTGCTGCAAGGCGCCATCGCCGCCGCCAAGACTGGCGAGGCGCCGCTGGTCGCCAGCCCGGGCGTGAAAGCGGTCGCGTCGCATCTGCCGACCAATCGCACGGGCGAGCTCTACGTTCCGCTCGATCAGATCATCACAACGGGTCTCACGTATGCGAAGCAGTTCGGCGCGCCGCTGAACGTAACGATTCAGCCCGATCTGCCGCCGCTCGGGTTCGCGACTTCGACCGACGGCTCGGCCCTTCGAATCGACGGTTACATCCCGACGGTTCTCGTCCAGCAGCTCGTCTCCGCCGGCATGCAAGCCTGGATGCAAACCCAAGGCGGCGGGGGTGGTGGGCTGTAATTGTCGGAAGCAGGTTTTTTCGGAATTTGGAACGGGACGCAGCGTCAACCGACGCTGCGTCCCGTTCGCTTTTCACCCGCTCGCTTGCCAATTTGTTGATGTAGAATCAGATACGAATGTCCGCGGTTCCACCCGTTCATAATATTGAACCTCGCGCCGCCGCTCAGCGCGTCGAAGCGCCGCCGCCCGAGCCGTTTGGTCAGTTTGGGATCGGCCGATTTGTATTGCCCGTGCTAGCGGCGCTTTCACTTGTGCTGGCGGGCGTGAGCGGGACGATGTGGTATCGCAGCTACCACGACGCCGACACCTTCGAGCGCACGGCGGGCGGTTCGGCGTATCGCGTTCGTTCGATCGTCGGGCGAATTCTCTACTACCGCCTCGACTTCAATCGCGACGGGCCGTTTCCGATCTTCGACACCAGTAGCAGTTGGGAGTATTCGACGTTTCCCATCATCAACCTGCCACCGGACGGCTGGCGGGAGACCTGGAAGAAACAGCTCGGCGTGGAGTGGGACGACGCGCCGCTCTCGCAGCAGCAAGGCATCTCCAGCGGATTCTGGCTCCGCATTCGCTGGCGGACGATCTTCATCCTCTCGAGCATCCTTCCGATCATCCGACTGGCGCAGCATTACCGCCGGCAAGCGATCGCGCGTCAGCGCGGGTTCGACGTGGAAGCTTCGTAGACAACTTTGCCGCCAACCGTCACACGACGGACTTTGTCATCGAGACGGCGAACGGTTTCATTGACGTCGTCGGTCAGCAGCTCGAGATGCGGGCCAGCATCGCAGCAACCGGTGGCGAGCAGATCCAGGGCGGATTTCATTTCGACGGTTTGGCGCTCGGGCAGTTCCAGAATCGCTTTGCCAATCACGTCGTCTGCGGTCGTGCAGCGGGCCAGAACTTTTGCATCGACGGCGAGCTCAACGAAACCGTCTTTCATGTCACCGGTCGTTCGAAACAGTGCTTCTGAAGGTGTTGCGTTCCGCGACCGGCCGGCATGCACTTTGAGAAACTGCGCCATCTCATTCAGCAGCGAAGTGGTCGGTGATGCGCCGACGTCGGTGCAAATTGCGTACTCGATCTCGCGATCGACCACCGCATCCAGCGGCATGATGCCCGAGCCCAGGAGCGTGTTTGACGTCGGACAGTGCGCGATGACGGCGCGCTTCCGCGCCAGCAATTCCAGCTCATCGAATTTCATGTGTACGCAATGTGCCATGATCGCACGATGATCGAGCAATCCGTCACGTTCGTACACCCCAGCGTAGCTTTGGCCGGGATAAAGCTTCTGCTCGACGAGATTCTTTTCCTTGAGCTGCTCGTTTAGATGCGTTTGCGTGCGAAGCCCGTGCTTTGCAGCGATCGCAACCCCGCGTCGGCGAAGTTGCGAATCACACGCGACAGCGAAGCGATCGGTCACGACGTAGCGCTGGCCGAAATCGCGCGCCAGCGCCTGGGCGTCGCGCTCGAAGTTGGCTTCATCGGTTCGCAGATACGCTGGACAGTTCTGGTTCATCATGACCAGGCCCACTGACCACGTCGCCGGCAAAATCTCCAGCGCGGTCCGCGCGGCCGAGGCGTGTACAGTCATGTACGCGACCCCGCCGACCACACCTTTGGAGACCGTCTCGCGGAGGAACTCGCTGACGCATTGCTGCGTGTATTCGGAATCCGCACAGCGAGCCTCGACGGGAAACACGTTTCGATTCAGTCCCGCGATCAAGCGCCCGCCATCGGGATTCGCGCCAACGCCATCCATGAAATGGCCGCGGATCGGATGCTGAGGAATGTGAATGTGACTATCGACGAACGGCGGACAAATCACGCCGTCGGCGGGACGGATATCTTTGCGCTCTCGACCGGAAAACTGCAAGAACTCGCCGATCCACTCAAGCCGGCCATTCGCGTCGGCGGCGAGCACACCGTCGGCGGTGTATCGCACGCCGCCGTTCTCCCGAATGAGCATTGGCCCGCGGACAATCATGCGAATAAGTCCACGATCTCGAACCGCTCGACATCGACCAATCCCTGATCGGTCAGCTTCAGTTTCGGAATCACTTCCAGCGCCATAAAGCTCATCGCCATGAACGGATCGTGCAACGAAGAGCCCAGCTCGCGCGCGGCGGCGAGCAATTTCACATACGCATCCCGCACTTCGGCGATTGGCCGATCGCTCATCAAGCCGGCTACCGGCAGCGGCAGGGATGCGACGATCGATTCGTTGTTCGTCACGACCAACCCGCCGTTCATCTTCGCCACCGCGCGGGCGGCGGTCATCATCGAGACATCGTCGCATCCGATGATCACGAGATTGTGGTGATCGTGCGCGACCGTTCCCGCGATCGCTCCACGCTTCAAGCCAATTCCCTGAATGAACCCCAGCCCGACGTTCCCCGTTCCGCGGTGCCGCTCGATCACGGCCATCTTGAGTAAATCACGCGATGGATCGGCCACGGCGTGGCCATCACGAATGGTCGCGTCGAGCACGCGATGCTCGGTGATCAGTTGATCCGGCATCGATCCGATCGCCCGAACGCGTGATCCGCGCTGCGCGATCGCAAAGTCAATGCGACCTTCGTCGATCCGACAGGTTTGCAAAACCGATGACGGAATTTCGCGCGACGGGTTGTCCGAATCGCGATATTCCATGCCGCCGATGAACACTTGCTTTGCGACGGGCGCACGAAGATCGTCGAAGACGAACACGTCGGCGAATCGTCCAGGTGCAATCGCGCCGCGATCGTTCAAGCCAAACCATTCGCACGGATTGAGCGTGCAGATGCGGACCGCGTCGATCGGATCTACGCCCCCGGCGATCACCCGGCGAAGCATCATGTCGACGCTGCCGTGCTCGAGCAGATCCGGCGGTGTCCGATCATCCGTGCAGAAGCAGATCCGGCGGCTGTTTTGCGGGGTAATCAGTGGCAACAGTGCGTCGAGGTTCCGCGCGTTGGTCGCTTCTCGGATGAGCACGTACATGCCGCGCGCAAGTTTTTCGCGAGCTTCCTCGATCGTCACACATTCGTGATCGCTGCCGATTCCCATCGCGATGTACGCGTTCAAGTCGCGGCCCGTGACACCAGGCGCATGACCGTCCACCGGGCGTTTCAAATCACTGAAGAATCGAACTTTGCTGATGATGCCTGCATCGCAGCCGATCGTGGCGGGAAAGTTCATCATTTCTGCCAGGCCGTGAACGAGCTTGTCGTTGAACAGAGATTGAAGATCCAGCGCGGAAAGTTCGCCGCCCGTGTTGGACATCTTCGTCGCGGGAACACAGCTGGGCGCCATCAGCACGACGCGGAGCTGCAACGCCTGCGACGCCTCGGCCATGAATCGCACGCCGTCGACATCGCAGACATTGGCGATCTCGTGCGGGTCGGCCACGACCGTCGTCACGCCGCGCGGAACGACCGCCTGCTCGAAATGCGATGGAATGCACAGGCTGCTTTCGATGTGAACGTGGGCGTCGATCAGACCCGGTGCGACGAAAGCGCCGCGCAGGTCGATCCTTCGTCGACCTTCGTATCCGGCGCCGATCCCCGCAATGAGTCCGCCGGCGATCGCGATGTCTGCGGATTCAATCTCGCCAGAGAACACGTTTACGATCCGGCCGTGCTGCAAAACCAGATCGGCGGGCGCATCGCCGCGGGCAATGGATAACAGATCGTCGAGGCTCATCTAAGCGATCCTCGCTTGCGTCAGGTGGTGTTCGGCGCGGGGCGTTCGTCCTTCGTGTCGCCGTCGATCGTGTTCAGGCTGCCCAGGATTTTCGCCATCGATTCGATGTACAACCGCCCGCCGTCGTTCAGCACGTTCCCACCCACGACGCCGCTGTGAATGACTTTCGCGCCGCGTTCGACCGTGAGGTTGCCGGTGATGTTGCCGAAGATGTGCACGCGGCCGCCGTATTCGACGGTGAGATTTCCGTAGATCCCGCCGCGCAAGTAGAACTTGCCGCCTTGGATAACGTTTACGTTTCCGCCGATCGAACCCCATAATGTGAAGGGTTCGAAGACGCGCACATCGCCGGAAACCGTCCCTCGTTCTTCACGCATCTCAGCGTGTTATACAACCGAAGGCGGCGTGCCGTCACTGGTGTCAAACACTTCTTCACCCAGCGCCTGCCGCAAGCCGCGGTTACTTTTCACCTGGATCGACAGCAGCAGGATGACCGCGACCAATGGCCAGGCGACGAATCGTGCCCAATGCAGAACGAGGATCTTGATGTCCTGCTCCTGCCCGCGCGTGCCGATCGTCACTCGGTTGATCAGCTCGTCCCAGGTGTAGAGCACGCCGGGCAACATCCATTCGCGCGACGTGAAGACGTGGTCTCGCAGAAACGCCTGCCAGGGGAAAACCAGCAGCAACACGACGAACGTCCAGATCAGCGCGGCAATAACGCGCGAGACGCCGATCAACCGGCCAACAACCATGATCTGGACGATCAAGTAAAGCACCAGCGCCAGCAGAATCGTTCCGGCCACGCCGATGAAATCAGAAGCGCCGATCGCATAACGAGCCAGGTCCTGCCAGAACGGCGCCGACGACGGCGCGGTGGTCGGGGCCGAACTCGTCGTCATTGGATACACCACACCGGTGTACTTCACGGCGAAGAATACCCCGAGCTGAATGAGCAGCATCAGCAGCACGAGAAGCACGAGCAAGTTCTTAGCGCGGCGGGCGGTGAGCAGCGCATCGGCGTAGTCGGCGGCGGTCGCGATCGCGGGATCAGTCATGGGTTCCTTCCTCGGATTTGCTTGGTCACGTGACAAATCATGATGCCGCAAAATCCGCCGTTGTGCAACGCACCATCGACGGCTGTAGAGTGTGGCGATGCTCCAGATCAGGCAATCGCGTGCGCGGCAGAAGCGCTTGCTCGAACGCGTGCAGTCGCGCGGCTTTGATGCGCTCGTGCTGTCGCAGCCGAAGCATGCGTATTACGTCTCGGCATTTCAGCCGCATTGGGCGCATGAGTGCGCGATCGTCATCTTCGCGGATGGTCGATCAGTGCTCATCAGCGCGAACTCGCCCGCCAAAGAAGCGGCGGCGGATGAGATGCAATCGTTCGAAGCGAACTGGCACGGCACGATGCGACTCGAGCAGCCACAAGCGCTGGCGGAAAAGATTGAGCCGCTGCTGCGTTCGCGAAACGCGAAACGGATCGGGATCGATTCGTCGCCAACCTCTGCACAGCTCGCCATGCGATGTGATGGGCAGCTCGAATCGATCGATGAAGACGTGTGGCAACTCCGTCGACGGAAGGATGCCGACGAGATCGAAATCATGCGTATCGCGATGCGGGCGGTGGATGCGATGTACGCGCGTGCTCGGCAAATCATTGAGCCGGGCATCGACGAGCTTCACGTCTTCAACGAACTTCACGCCGCCGCCGTCGAAGCGACAGGTCAGCCGATGGCCGCGGTTCTCGGCAACGACTACGCCTGCGGGTCCGGCGGGGGCCCGCCGCGGAAAGATCGCCGGGCGCAGGAGGGGGAGATTTACATCCTCGATGTTGGTCCGACCTATCGCATGTATTTCGCCGATGCGTGCCGGGCGTTCGCAGTCGACCGCAAGCCGACCGACGCACAGCTTAAAGCGTACGAGGCGATCGTCTCCTGCTTCCCCATCGTCGAATCGCTGGCCAAGCCTGGCGCGCGATGCAAAGACATTTACCAGGCAGTCGATGATCACTTGATGTCGCAACGCGGTACGGGAATGCCTCACCATCTTGGCCACGGCATTGGCCTTAATCCGCATGAGTTTCCACATCTCAATCCGAAGTGGGACGATGTGCTCGAAGAGGGCGAAATCTTCACCGCCGAGCCGGGACAATACGGGGAAGAACTGCGTGGCGGGATTCGGATCGAGAACGCGTATTTGGTGACGAAGACGGGCGTGGAGAATCTCGTGAAGTCGCCGATGGAGCTGGTGTGACCGCGTTCATGTGCATGTCGGCAGCGCGAGCCATAGATCGCCTTCGCCACGCTTGATGTTTAACGTCGGCACGAATGGGTCGGCGAAATGCACGGCGACAAATTCCCCGGCATCGACGATCTCGACGAAGCAAATCCCGCCCGCCACCCGTTTCACGTTGCCACGATCATCCGACAGCGGGCCTTCGTATTCGAGGTAATTCCCGCGATGGTCGCCGATGCGCCTCACGATCGTCGGCCGATCCATCGGCCAACGCTCGCTCCGCCAGCTGGTCAGCGCCGATCCGGGCGCGGTCTCAAACATCAAATCAAAGTGCGGCTGCTCGACTCCTTCATGCCGAAGGATGACGAAGCGATGCGAATACTTGTACCGACGATTTGCGATGTTCATCGATTACCCGAAACCGCGCGATCCAATTCCCATTCACGCCATCAACACCGGCGGCGGGACGTAGCCGCTGCGGACTTTTCCGCCGGCGTCGGTGCTGCTCTTCAAGTCGCACGGATGCGCGTCGACGCCCAGCTCCCAGTCGCGGGCGTAATCCTTGGCGATCTCTTCCAGCTCGACGCGGCCGAGGTTCGGCTTGTCGACCGCTTCGCTCGCTTCGCGTATCTCGTTTTCGTTCAGGAACGTTCCCGTGATGCTCGTAAGCGCCGGCTGCTGGAGCAGCCATTTGCACGCGAGTTGATGCACGGTCATGCCGTGATCGGTTGCGTAATGTCGAACCAGTTCGAGCTTCTTCAGGCCATAGATTTTCCAGGATTGATCGCGGAATTTGCGGTGATCGTTCTGCTCGAGGGTCGTGTCGATCTTGACGACGTCTTTCAAGATCGAGCTGTTGTCGTGTACGCGCGCCAAGACTCCGGCGCGAGTGGACTTGGCGACTTCGCTGAATTCTCGGCCAGGATCTTGTTCGAAGAGATTGAAGACCGTCTGCACGGCCTTGGCGCCGTGATCGAGCATCGCCTTGATTCCTTCTTCGCGCCAACCGATGGCGGGGCCGAGTGACACGCCCCAGGCTTTGATTTTGCCCTCGTCCTTCACCTTCTCCAACTCGGCGAACAGATCATCGCGAAACTGCGGCAGCTTGATGTTGTGGGCCATGTAGAGGTCGACGTATTCCGTGCCGAGCCGGGCGAGCGATTTCTCAAGGCTCGATCGTAAAAAGGCGGGGGAGAAATCCTGCTTGCGCTCGCGATGGCTGCCAGCTTCACCTGGATCGGAATAAAAGTCGTAACCGAACTTGCTGCCGATCGCGATGTGCGATCGATCGATGCGAGCCGACTTCATCCAATTGCCGAAAAGCGTCTCGGCGCGACCATTGCCGTAGGCGTCGCCGTTGTCGAAAAAAGTGACGCCCTGATCGAGCGAGAAGCTGCAGATGCGATCGCAATCTTCCTGCGTGTAATGTCCCCACCAATCGACACCGAAAATCCAGCAGCCCAGGCTGATGGCGGACACTTCAACCGACGTGTTTCCAAAGCGACGACGTTCCATGGGTTTGATGATAGAGGCGCGCAACGGCGATGTGAAGCCGTTCGATTATCATTGCAAACGTGGAAAGTTCCGCGCGATTTGATCGGCGTATCCCGGCGATGCTGTTCGCCGCTTGCGTGTTCGCATACGCATATTTCTTTCAAGGGACGGGCTGGAATCAAAATGCGCAGTTCGACACCGTTCGCGCGATTGTCGAGCGTGGCGACTTGGAGATTACAGACTACGCGGCGAACACCGGCGATGTCAGCCGGGTAGGCGATCGCGTGTTTTCGAACAAGCCGCCCGGGCTGCCATTGCTGGGCGCGCCGGTGTATTCGCTGACAACAGCGATCGAGCGCGCGTGTGGCGCGGACATTGATTCGCCGAAGGTTCTGATCGCGAACATGCACGCGATGACGGTCGCGGTATCGGCCATTCCTGGCGCATTGATCATCGTTGGAATGTATCTCCTGTTCCGGCGCGAGTTAGTTTCGCCCACGAATGCCGTTTTGCTGTCGACCGCGTTCGCATTCGGGTCGTTGATCTGGCCATACGCGGGCGTCGCGATGAGTCATTTGGCCGTCACCGCGGCGCTGATCTGGGCATGGCTGTTTATCTCGGATCGATCGGCGCCGTTGCCCAGGCGGGATGTTTTCGCCGCAGGACTGTTTGTGGCGACGGCCGGGATGTGCGATTACTTCGCCGCGCCGCTGGCGGGATTGTTTGTTGCGTATCTCATCGTTCGCCAAGCACGGATTCGTGACATGATCATTTTCTGCATCGGCCCTGTCTTTGTCGCGACCATCATCACGCTCATCAATTATCGATCGTTCGGCCACCTCTTCGCGACGACCTATTCGTTTGAAGATCCATACTTCCATCGGCCCGGCTTGCTGTTCGGGCACTTTCATTGGCCGCAGTTCGAGCGGCTGTATTGGATCACGTATGACCGGATGCGCGGGATATTCGTGTGTTGTCCGATGTTCATCGTGCCGATCTTTTCGCTGCTCGCGCTACGCCGAGCATCGGTTCGCGCTGAGCGAATCGTTCCGATGCTGGTCGTCGCGTACTACCTCGCGTTCATCCTGACCTATTTCATGTGGACCGGCGGGTTCGGCGTCGGGCTGCGATATCTCATTCCATGTTTACCGTTCCTGTGGCTGTACTCGCGCTGTGGATTCGAGCGATTCCCCAAGGTCAGCCTGACGGTGATCGCAATATCGGTGTTCACGATGCTGACGGTCACGTCGGTACAGGTAAATTATCCCGTTAACGATGTCGGCCCACCGACGCACTGGGATCCAGTCTCGTTCGCGTGGCTGGGATTCGTGCGTGGACAGTTGGCGAAAAGTCCCGACAGCTACAACTTGGGAATGCTGCTGGGCCTGAAGGGATTGGCGAGCTTGATTCCGCTGTTCGCGGGAATCGGAATTTTCGTCGCGATCCTGTGGCGCTACTTGAGCGCCGCCCGCGCGTCCGCCAGCGCCGCTTCCGCCCAGCGTCTGTACATCTCGCCGGAAGGGTGCAATCCGTCTTCGGCCACCAGCGATTTGAACTCGCGCGACAGCGGCGTGACATCCACATAGCGCGAGCCAGCCCGCTCTGTTTCTTCGCGTGCGATCTTGTTGAACAGATCGATCTCCCGCCCGATTTGCGCCCTGTCGCGTCCCTCGGCGAACGGCGTGACTCCCCAATCCGGGATTGACATCACGATGACGTGCCTGGCATCGCCGCGCGCGAACTTGATCGCACGAGTAAGAAGCGCGGCGAACTGCGTTCGATATTCATCGCTGGAGCGATTGCGATACTGGTTGTTCACGCCGATCAACAGCGTGACCAGATCAAATTCCTTGCCATCGATCTTGGCCGCATCGATCGCCGCGGAAAGCTCATCCGTCGTCCAACCAGTTTTCGCGATGATGATCGGATCGCCGACATCGACCTTGTCCTTCCGCAACATCCCCGCCAACTGCACCGGCCAACGAGCGGATTCCGGCACCGATTCGCCGATCGTGTAGGAATCGCCCAGCGCGAGGAACGACTTGGATTGCTTGTCGCAGCCAGCCACGGTGACCATGCAGGCGATCATGATGCCGATCGCGAAGATTTTGACCAGCGTGGCGAACAAGTGCACACTCTAGCACAGACACGTCGCATGACCGCCGCCATTCCTTCTTCGCTCGACAGCTTCTTCGAACTCCGCGCCCGCGGCAGCACCGTCGGCCGCGAGTTGCGCGGGGCGGTGGCTACGCTCCTGACGGTGGCGTACATCTTGTTCGTCAATCCGGACATCCCGCGCAAAGCGGGCGTGCTGTTCGCTGGGTATTTCGTGTAGGGATGTTAGACGCTTCGTCGGCGCCTGCTTGCCGCTGAAGCGGCAAGCCCGCCGAGCACGATTGCTGCGCTCGTCGGTTCGGGCACTGCGTGGAGGAAACTCGTCGCGTACGTTTCGCCGAACTGCGCGAGGTGCAGTTGAACCAGTTCCAGCGACGGCAGGTTCATCCCCCGGTCCGATCGATCGCTGCCGTCCAGAAACTGCATCGCGCGTCGAAGCGTTCCGCTCTGCGTATTGAACGCGAGATCCACCAGGGAGTAATCATCGAAGTCCACGATGCCGTTCAGATCCGAGTCGCCGTTCATCCAGCCAGTGCGATTGTTGTTGAAGCCGGCGTCGATGCGTGAGTAGTCGTCGAAGTCAATGATGCCGTTGAGGTCCGTGTCGCCGTAGTACGTGTATTTGACGAGCACGTCAGAGTCAGCGACCGAAAATCCGTCGAAAGCAATCGATGGCCCGTGGATCGAACGGTACTCGGCGCCGCTTAGCACACCGAGCGTCGTTGAGTGTTGCGGACGATTCTTCGCCGCGGTGCTGGTGATGCCGGCGCGATCGCGCAAGCCGCCGTTTCGGGCGAACTTGATCTGCGATTCGATCAGGCTCTTGGGAGTACTGGTTGTAATCAGGTCGTTGTCGTTCAGGTCGAGCGTTCCAACGGGAATTGCTCCGCCGGCGATGTTGAGCGTGCCAACGCAACTGACGTTTGCGCTCGAACCGCTGGGCGTGATCGTCGCGGCACCTTCGACGTGTAGGGAGCCATCGCGAATGAAGCCGACGGAGAGGTTTCCATCCGGTCCAACGATGGTCGAGCCGTTGGTCGTATTGATCATCAAGCCACTTGCGCCGCCCTCGAAATCTTTCGTGCCGGGACCGGTGAACGCGGACAGGCCCGTGACGTTGCCGAGGAAAACCGCGGTGCTGGCGGTGCTGACGCGGAATTCACTGCCGGCGATGTTGGTCACATCGTCGAAGAACGTGCTGGTGCTGCCGCCCGTGATGATTGTCTTGCCGCTCGCGAGATTCGTCAGCGCGCCGATGACGTCGCTCGTGCCGGCCGACAGCGCGATCGTGCCGCTGTTGCTGATCGCGCCGTGCCCGATCAGCGTCCCGCGCCCGGTGATGCGACCGGTGGTCGTCAGCAGGTGATCGAATTCGACGATGCCGCCAAACAGGGTGATGCTGCCGGAATTGCTGTTGCCGGCGATGTCGTTTTGAAACGCGATACGCTGGCCGGATGATGCGCGAACCTCGCCGCCGGAGCTGTTCGTCAGCGCGCCGCTAATCCGTCCGTCGCCGTGAATCAAACCAGAGTTCGCGATCGGCGCGCTCAGCAGCGATGACTGACTCGACAGCAGGATCTCGCCGGAGTTAATCAGCGAACCGGCACTGAAGTTCCCGCCGCTGGTTCGCAGCATCGCGCCTTGCGCGATCGTCGCGGCGCCAGTGACGGTAACGGTCTTGCCTGCACCAAGATCAACCGTCTGTCCGAGTGCCGTGTTGGCGGCGATCGCGAAGTTCGAGCCCGTGAAGATCAACGTGCCCGCGCTGAAGTTGAACAGTCCGCCGGCGTAATTGATCGAGCCGACGCTGAGCGTCCCGCCCGTGAGATTGACCGCGCCTGTCAAGTATAGATGAAGCGATTCCGCGGCGGCGACCGTTAGCGATGCGCCGGGGCCGATGGAGACAGTGCCGCTGCCGAACATCACGCCGTTTCCGCCCACGCGTAATGGACCATTGCATGTCCAGCGCGAGCCAGCCCCATTGAGATTTACAGTACCAATTGAGCCGGTTGACGGCGCGACGTTGGCGCCGCCGGTGCTCAATGATCCGCCGTTCGTGATGTTGACGGCGCCGTTGCTGCCATCGGAACCCGCGACGGTCAGCATTCCGCTCACGCTGAGCGAAGAACCGGTTGCGTTGATGTTCAGTTCGCCTTGCGACGCGGAGCCCGCCGCAACGACCGCAGTGCCGGCGGTCATCGTGCTGGCCGAATCGATCGTCACCGTTGCGTTGCCGAGCGACGCCACGGCCAAGCTGCTGGAGCAGTTGATCACCGAGCTGAACGCTAACGTCGCCACGCCGAGCGAACCGGCCTCGTTTCCAAGAGAGAGCTGATCGGTGGTCAGCGTTCCATGAGATAAGTTCAGCGTGGCGCCGCCAAAGTTCCCAATGTTCAACCCGCTCGAATTGGTCCAACTGGCGTTGTTGATCGACGCGATGCCGCTGCTGGCCGGCAGATTTGCCAGCGTCACGCCCGTGGTGCTCGCGCTGGTATTGGGCGCGAGTGCGAACGAGCCCGCGCCGGCGTTGCCGATGATGCAACCGTTGACGCCGTTCGTGCTGAAGATCGATCCTGCTCCACTGACCAGCACGCTGCCCGCCGCGCCGGCGCCCGCCGCGATCGAACATTGCTTCGCCGAGAATGCGCCACCATTGTTGATGTTCAACGTGCCGAACCCGGCGCTGCCGACGTTCAGCGTCGAAGAGAAGTTCACGGTTGCGCCGCTGCTGATCGACAGCGTGCCGCGCGATGATGCGCTGACACCAACCGTCCCCGAGACGGCCGACACGGTGCCGGATTGCATCGTTAGTTGCGCGATGTCGGTTGCGTTCTGGCCAACCGTCAGCGCCAGCATCGATGCGGCAGTGATCGTGTACGTCGTGCCGCCGAGGTTCCAGGTTGTGTTGTCGCCGGTGACCACAGCGTTCGTGATCGAACGTGGCGTGGTGAACGAGACGGTGTACGGGCTGAAGAGATTGAAGATCGCGTTGTCGGCCGGAAGCGGAAGGTTGCCGGTGCTCCAGTTCGCGGGCGTGTCGTACAGTCCACCGCCGGAATTAATCCAAGTGCGGGCGGCGCCGTGCGCGGTGATCGCGGGAACAAATCCAACCAGCGCACCGGTCGCCAACGACAACGCCAGCGCGGTCGCGCGGGGCCTGCGAAGCTGAGCCATGATCTCCCTCCCGAAACGGAAATGTTGTCCGGGGAGGAAGTTAAATGACGGAGCGGACTGATTGCAAAAAGTACCGATTTACGCGAGCGCGCGAGCGGTCGAGGCGCGACGCCGCAGACGACAGGACATGCCTGCTAAAGCAGGCACGCCGATCATAAGAATCGCGCTCGCAGGCTCCGGTATCGCGTTAAGGAAGCTGGACGCATACCGATCGCCAAACTCGGCGTAATGAGCCTCGATCAACCGCAACGACGGTGCGTCCATCCCGCGACCGGAGCGGTCGTGTCCGTCGAGATACGAGAGCGCACGTAAGATCGTGCCACTTTGAGTGTTAAAGGCGAGATCAATCAGGGAGTAGTCGTCGAAATCGACGATGTTGTTGTAGTCAAAGTCGCCGTGAAACCAGCCCGTTAAGTTACTGTTAAACCCGGAGTCGGTGCGGCTGTAGTCGTCGAAGTCGACGATGCCGTTTAAGTCGGTGTCGCCGTAGTAGGTGGATTTGATGAGGATGCTGGAATCGTCGAAGGTGAGCCCGCCAAAGGTCGCGGCGGCGCCGACGAGCGATCGGTATTCAATACCTTCAAGCAGGCCAAGCGTAAGATTGCGGGGGAACGCAGCCTTCGCGGCGGTCGAGGTGATGCCGGCTTGGTCCCACGCTCCGCCATTGCGGGCGGTGGCGATCTGCTGTTCGAGAACCGAACGCGGACTTGGATCGGCGGTTGCGTAATCGACCACCACTGAACCATTCACATCCACGGTGCCAGTGTTTACCAGGGCGCCACTTGTCTTGAGGGTGCTGCTCGGGCCGATGAAGAACGTTCCGCTGTTACCAAGTGAGCCGACGCTTGTGAAATTGCGACCATTCAGTATTGCGAACGTGCCAGCGTTGTTCAGCAACGAGTTCGTAGCCCGGAATTGCGACGCCGGACCGATCAGTTGAACTTCAGCCGCGTTTGTATCGAAGGAAATCGTGCTACTGCTGAAGCCGAATTCCAGCGATCCTCGAACCCACCAGCGCCCGCCGGTGAGTGTTCGATTGTTCAAGTTGCCGACTGTCGTGGTGCTAGTGGAGAAAGTCGCGCCGGGGCCGACCTCGAGCAGGCCGAGATTTTCGAAGCGCGGAAGTTGCGTGCCACCGGCTTGAAACGGATAGTCGCAATACACTTGGCCCCGATTAATAACACTCGACAAGGTGCCGGTGCCGGTGAAGAAGGGTGCGGCATTGCCGGTGCGGAAGGTAATGCCTTCGCCAATCGTCAACGTGCCGTTGACCGCCTGAATTGCGGCAACGGGGAAGTTCTGGTGGTACGCTATGAATTCCCCCGTGCCATCGATGATCGTTTCGCCGATCGCGCGCAGGACACCAGAAGGCACGTCACGCTGCAAACTGATGGTTGCCGCATCGAGCGTCAACCGACCCCCGGTGATTGATGTCTGAAAGGGACCGATCGTGCCGGCGCCGGAGAGAGTGACCGAATCAAGCGTCGCCGCGCCGATCGCGAAGACCGAGCCACCACTCGCTTCAAGTCGTCCGCCCAGCAACGTGCCGCCATTCATGCGAATCGTGGCGCTGTTCGCACTCGATGTGAGCGTGCGATTGCGATTGTCCCAGATCCCTCGATCCAGCGAGATCGTTGCGTTGGAGGCCACGACGGTGTCTAACACACTGGTAGAAAGCGTCCCAGGGCTGACGACCGCGTCGGCGACGCTCAAGGTCGATGTGTTCAACGAGATCGGCCCAAGCGTTGGTTTGAAGCGCTCGATCACGATCGTCGCGCCGGCGGAGGCGGTGATCGACCCGTCGTTCGCCCATTCGCCCTCCAGAACAATCCGACCGCCGCTCAATTCCAAGTGAGACCGGTTGATCAGATTGGTCGTGTAAACATTCATATTGGAGACTTTGATTCCTGCCTCCGCGACGACGTTCTCGAGCGTGCCTGCGCTGTCGATATTGAAGTACGGCGCGGCTGCGAACAGCGCATCACCCGGATCGCCCACCAGCGTGAGGTTCCGGATACGGCCGTTGTAGTAGAGTCCGAGGCGATAGTTTGGATTGCTAACGGACAACGAGGACGAGGACGTCGTCAATGTGCCAGCGACCGCCAGTATCGGGTCGGTTGCTTGGAATGGGTCGAGCGAAGTTGGCGTAAGGTTTCCACGATACGCGATGATGCCACCGGAACCGAGAATCGCGCCGTTGTTCACCGCGCCGGGTAGCATGTTGAGCACGCCGCCGTTCGACACGGCAACGGTTCCATGATTGACCAGCGCCGGCAACAAGAACTCGCGCGCGACGCCATCGTTCGCACCATCGACCAGAATCGTGCCATTATTCGTGAGCGTGGCGGCACTAACAAAATTGCTCGTTCCGGTTGCTCGAATTGTGATGCCACTGCCGACGGTCAGTGAGCCAAAGCTCCCGCCGCTGACGATGCCCGATAGGTTCGCATCATCATCGAACGTGATCGTTCCCTGTCCCACAAGGTTCGAAGAGGCCAGATACGCCCGCGGCGCAAGTGAGATCGTCGTGCCGACGAGCGGCGATGCGCCCAGCCCCAGCGTAGCGTTCTGATTCACGTGCATGTTGGCCGCAATCGCTACGCTTCCCAGACTTACCTCATTACGCGGATTGTTCGAATCCGGCCGCGGCCGCACCTCAATGATACTCCCGGGCGCGATGAGCGTGCCGTTGGTGAGCCATGCTTGCGCGAGCTGAACTGGCCCCACAGGGCCGGTCGCCAGATCAACCGTCACGCCCCTCAGGTCGTGGACGCCTGCATAGATCAGTGTTCCACCCGTGCGATTGAACTGCCCTGGATTCTGCAACAGCTCGCCCGACTGAAACGTGATGGTGCCGCCGCTCATGTTGATCCGGCCTTCGTTGGACAGATGGCCAAAGCGAATGTTGTTGCCGCTCAGCAGCTCGATTGTGCCGCGGTTCACAACCGGTGCAGTGAATGCTCGTGCCGACGAACCTTCAATACGCACCGTGACCTGCTCGCCAATCGTGAGCGTCGATGATGAAGCCAGGCCGAAGCTCCCATAGAACGAAAGCGTGCCGGTACCATCGATGGTTTGCGGTGTGTCGCAGTATGCGCCGGGTACTCGCAGATGCGCGTTTTCCAGGCGCACGCCGTTGTATAACGCTGGCGCAAAACCTTGCGGCGACGGTCGAAGCGTCAGGTCTTCAACCACGACGGCGTTGTGCAGTGATCGAACGCTGAGGTGCGCGCCGGGCGCTACGGCGAGACGCGCATCGTAAAGCGTACCGATGTTGACCGTCCCCGCGGATAGCACCAGCGATCCTGTGCGAACAGCGCCGAAACTCGAGGACAGCGTCGCGTTCGGCGAGAGGATCGAGAGCGAATCAAGCTCAACCATTCCGTCGTCCGGCACGGCAATGTTGAAATGGGAACCAAGTGCGCCGACGTACACGTCATAGTGCGCGCCAGGCGGCATGTTGTTGCGAGGGATGATCGCCGGCGACCAGTTGCTTGCCGTGTCCCACGATCCGGACAACGGCGAAGCCCAACTCACGGTCGTTGCTGCTGATACCGGATGAACGTGGAAGGAGAGCAGCGCCCACGGAACCAAGGCAACGGCAATCGCTTTCAAACTCATAATGCCTCGGCCGTCACGCCTTCATCGAATCATACAAACTCTGATTCGTCTTATGCTTCGCCAGCGCCTCCAGCAGGAACTTCATCCCTTGGGCGGGCTGCATATTAATCAAATGCCGTCGCACATTTCTAGCGGCGTTTAGCTGCTTTTCGTCCATCAGCAGTTCTTCTTTTCTTGTTCCGCTTTGTGGGATGTTCAGGGCGGGGTAGATGCGGCTGTTGGACAGGTTGCGGTCCAGCGTCAGTTCCATGTTGCCGGTGCCTTTGAACTCTTCGAAGATCACCTGATCCATGCGCGATCCGGTGTCAATCAGGCACGTGGCGATGATCGTCAGGCTGCCGCCGTGTTCTAGTTTTCGCGCGGCGCCGAAGAGGCGCTTGGGGATTTCCAGCGCGCGGTTGTCGAGGCCGCCAGACATTGTGCGGCCGCCGCTCACGCCGCCGATGTTGAAGTTTCGGCCTAATCTTGTGAGCGAGTCGAGCAGCACGACGATGTTCGCGCCGAATTCGACCTTGCGTTTGCAGCGCTCGATGATGATCTGCGCGAGGTCGAGATGTTTGTCGACCGTGTTGTCGTTGCTCGAAGCGTAGACCGTGCCCGGCACGTTACGCTTCATGTCGGTCACTTCTTCGGGGCGTTCGTCGATCAGCAGCAGGACGAGTTCGACCTCGGGGTAATTCGCGTGTACGCCGCGGGCGATGTTTTGCATGAGGATCGTCTTGCCGGTTCGCGGCGGGGCGACGATCAATCCGCGCTGGCCAAATCCCACGGGGGTGAGAATGTCCATGATGCGCGTGGTGTATTCGGTCGGATTGTGCTCGAGCTTGATCATCGGCTGCGGATCAAGCGCGGTGGCGTCATAGATGTGCGCTTGCTCGGCGTAGTCTTCGACGGAGCGGCCTTCGATGGTGTTGATCTTTCCGAGCGTTCGGCCGCGCTGGTCGCCGCGCAGGAGCAGACCGGGGCGCAGGCGCAGATCGCGGATCATGTTGCGCGGCACGATCACGCCGCCGCGCAGCGGGCGACCGGGTTGCAGCGGATCGCGCAGGTGGCCGTCCTGACGCTCGTCCCCTATGTGTAGAATCCCTTCCAGGTGTCCGTTGTTCATCTCGAAAACCGTCCCAATTCGTTCCCCAATTCGTTAGTTGATTCGCTGTGGCTCGGCGTCGTTGGTGTATGATCTTGCTGCTTAACTCATGCCCGATGCGCGGTGAAAGCGCAGAGATCGGGACGCAGCCAGACGATCAAAACCCCAAGTTTGGGGACCCCAAAGTGGGGGACCAACGATGCGGAACTTTCAGCGGAACTGCCCCTCAGTGGAATGCTTAGTATACGCCTAATACATCAGGAGATAAAGCATGAGCGATGATTTGCACAACCGCCTGACCACGGACATGAAAGCCGCCATGCGATCAGGCGAAAAGGACCGTTTGAGCGTGATTCGAATGTTGCTCAGCGATGTCAAAAACATCGACCTGGATCCGAAGAAACCGACCGCCGAGCAGGTGGTCGCCAGTTATGCGAAGAAGCTGCGCAAGAGCTCGGAAGAATATGAGAAGCTCGGCAAACCGGAGGAAGTGAAGAAGCTGAAGTTCGAGATCGAGGTGGCCGAATCGTATCTGCCGAAGAAAGCGTCTGCGGAAGACACGGGCAAGCTCGTCGACGCGTTTCTCGCC
>JACMJD010000310.1 GCA_014380825.1 Phycisphaerae bacterium
CTGTCTCAACCCTCCGCCAGGAGCATGATGTTGTGTACGAGCACGCGTAGCAGCAGCTCGTGACGGCGATGCACGGTGGTGCGCGCTCGCAGGGCCGAACCCAGGTTCCGCTTGATCATCGAGTTCACCGTCTCGCTTTGCCAACGCTGGCCGTACAGCGCCTGATCCAACTTGCATGCGAAGCGGCGATGCATCTCACGTCGCAGCGGTTCGCTGGGCGGCTTGCTCGTCGGTCGACCCGAACGTGGCGGGATGATCGACCGCACACGCATGTCGAGTTGCGCCAGCCGATGATTGAGCTCCGAGTCGTATCCGGCGTCGGCGACCACGCAGCGCACCGACTTGCATCGTCGCCAGGCGTGATACAGCAGATCGTCGAAGTACGGTTGATCGCCGCCGGCGCCGGTCGAGGCGGTCGCCGACAGGATCAGGTGCGTCGCGCTATCGCACGCCAGCGAAAGCTTGGGCAGACGTCTTACGACGCGTCGTCGGCTGCGATTGACGGTCTGGCCCCACGATCCCGGGCTTTTTTTGCTGCGGCGGCAGCGGTGTCGCGGCGACGCCGCTCGAAGTGCCGACTGACGTGCCGGCTCTCGAACATGCTGGAGTCGATCGCCAGCGGTTTGCGAAGGTTCCGCTTGATCGTCCGCCGCTCTTGGGCGAGCTGCGCCATCAGGTCGAGCATCGTCCAGGCCAATTCCGGACGCACGAACCGGTCGAACGCGCGACACAGCGTGTTGTGATCCGGCGCTTTGCTCAAGCCGATGTCGGCGAGCCACTGCGGCGAGTCGATCAACAACGCTTCGACGCCGCGGAAGCTCTTGCGTTGATGCTCGCGCAGCACGAGACACGCGAAGAGTTGCGCGTTGGTGAAGTCATGTCGGCTGAAACGATTGTCGTAGGCCGGCAACGCCCGCTGGGCCAGTTCGTGGGCGAGCTTCAACACCTTCCGTGGAGACTTGCTCGTCATCATCCGCTAGCTTCTACACACCCGCGTGCCATCGCGCCACCGAACACGCGCCGAACATCACGAGGGTTGAGACAGAGCAGTAATGACCCCGTTCTTCCCCGAAGATGGTCTGGTCAATCAGTCATGCAAGCCCGCGTATCAAATGTTCCTCTGTGTTTATCCGGGGTTCGATTTCATTGTCGTGTCACACCCGCACTCCGGACATCGCGGCGACTCCGATCCGCGCAAGTCGTACGCGCACACGATGCACCGTCCCGCCTCCATCCGCGCCGATCGCACGCACACGCGGCGGTACCATCGGGCGATCAACAGCAACAGCGGCAACGCGAGCACCCATTGCGGAAACTGTATCTCCGCGACGCTCGCCGACGCGGGTGAATTCACCACTCGCTCGGCGATGCAAGAGCGAAACCCGGCGAACGAGAACTGCGATTCAGCTTTGGCGGCGCGGCGATCGGCGTCGAAGTTCGCAGGCGTGGTGCGATCGAGATGCACGCCCCAGCGCGGCAACCTGCTCACATGGTGATCGCTGAGCGTGATGACGATTGCGGCATCGCGCGCGGCGATCACGTTGAGCTTGCCGGCGGTGACGATCGCGACGAAGTCCGCAACCGATTCGCCCCGCCGCGCCAGCACGATCGCCAGGGCTGACAAGCCCAGCGCCACGCCCCAAATCAGGATCGGCATTGTGCGGTTGATCATGGCAAGTCGATCCGTTCGATCCACTCGAGCGACAAGCTCGCTGATTGACTCAATTGGCGATTGATTAGGCCGCGTGCCAGCGCGTGCTCGACAGGGACCAGGAGAACCGAAAGCCATCCGTCGTCGTTGACCGTGCACGGTTCGTGGACAACTCCGCCCGTGCGATTGCCCGCGATCCAGCGGACCACTGACGTGATACTGCCCGTCCGATCATGTCCGCGCGGCAGCGGACGCAAGTCGTAGGAAACTTCAGTGATGTGCGCGCGGATGATCTCCTTGTCGGCGATCAAAATGGTGTCATCACTCAGAACTTCCATGCCAACCGGGAAGCCTTCGTGCTCGCCGACGCGCACAAGAATCTCCCGAAGCACCCAGCCGACATCGGCGCCGCTGACACCCAATGTGATCGGCGAATCGCGGCGAACGCCGCGCCGCTCCAGCGGTCGCCAATCGATCCGCAGCTTCCCGCCGAGATAGCGATCCACAAACCCGAGCGCTTCGCTCAACGGCGTGTTCCTGAAATCAATGGCCGGCATCGGCTTGTCGAGTATCGAGCTGGTGATGTTCTGCGGTATGGCGACCGACGCGCGCGGGCTCAGCGTGAATCGACCGGCGATCGCGATCGCCACCGCCGCGAGACTTCCGAACAAACGTCGCCGCCATTTGCCGCGAATGATCAGCATGATGGGATTCCAGCTTGCATCAATCTGATGGGCACAGCCGGTCGATCCAACTGAGCGACACGCTCTGCCGTGTCGAATAGAGTTGTTCGATGATGCGATCGAGCTCCTGGTGCGTTCGCGCGGGCTGGCGCACGACAATCCAACCGTTGCTCCAACGAACGATCCCTACGCGACCACCATTGTCGAGCCACGTGTGCGTTTGCACGCTGTCTTGCACCATCCGCAGGATTGCCGATGGCGCCTCGTCCCGCGCGATGCTCGGCATGTTTGAGAGCAGCGGTCGCAGGTCGTACGCGCGTTCGACACTCTGCGCGATGACCGCATCTTCCGACGTCACGATCACCTCGCCGCTTTCCAGCACCTCGAACGCAAGCTGCCGTTCGCGATTGGCGTTCATCGCATCCGTCAGCGCATCGAAGAGGCGACCGAGCTCGCAGTGGTAAAGCTCAAGCGTCACCGGCGAGTTGCGATCGACGCCGATCTTGCGCAACTCGTCCCAATCCACGCGAATTCGCGCACCGGTAGTTTTGGCGGTGAAACCCCACACTTCGTCAAAAGGAGTCGCAGCGAAACGCAGCTCGGGCATGACTTGGTCGAGCGGATATTCACCGATCTGATTCGCACGCGATGCGTCAACCGTCGGCGATTGATGCAAGACCCTCAATCCGGCAACAGCGATCAGGCTTGCGCCGATAAGCCCCATCCCCCGTCGCCGCCATTTGCCGCGAATGATCAGCATGCTTGCATTGGCATGTTAACCGGCCTCGCTTGTTAATCCGCCCGGACTTTCCTACACTGCTGGGCTTCGTTGCTCGGGCCGGTGTGTCGGGGGCGGGAGCGCCTGGCGACGGAAGTCTTTTCGCGAGCGAGTTTTAACGTCGAGCAAATCAACCGTCTTGGAGCTGAAAACGTCCGATGGCCCGCACCCCCTTTGTCGCCGGTAACTGGAAGATGAACACGAATCGCGCCGGCGCGGTGGAGCTCGCGCGCGCGGTCGCGACGGGCGCGACTTCAACCGATGTCGA
>JACMJD010000311.1 GCA_014380825.1 Phycisphaerae bacterium
GCCGAGATTGTGAAAGTCGAATGAAAGGAGAGGGCAGAGTTCAGAGTTCAGAGTTCAGGTCGGCTCGCAATCCTGAACTCTGAACTCCGAACTCTGAACTCTTACCCACTATGTTTGATAACTTGAAGAACCTCGCCAACCTTCCTGCGATGATGGCCAAGGCGCGCGAGATGCAGGACAAGATGAAGGCCATGCAGGATGAGCTGGCCCAAAAGCAGGTGATCGCCGATGCCGGCGCGGGCGCGGTCACCGCGATCGTGAACGGACGATTGGAGCTGGTCGCTCTTCGGATCGACAAAGAAAAGTTGGTCGATCCGGCGGACTTGGAAATGATCGAAGACCTCACCGTCAGCGCCGTGAACGCCGCCCACGCGAAGGCGACCGAGATGATGCGCGAAGAGATGTCCAAGCTCGCCGGCGACATGGGCCTACCGCCGGGGATGCTGCCGAATTCGTAGAAAAGATTTGTCCACGAATTGACACGAATGAACACGAATAAGAAAAAGCCCACCTTTGCATTTCATTGGTGAGCATTCGTGTTCATTCGTGGACTTCCTGTCTTGATTTCTTACCGATCCCGACAGATCACGAGAGCAGCAACGGCAAACGGCGTGGCGACGAGTGGGTCGTCTTCCTTCGTATCGCTGAATCGATTGGTCCAAGATCCATCTTGGCGCTGCCTTGAGATCAGCTCGCGCGACAGCGCTGCGCGCCAATCTATTTTTCCGGATGGCGTTTCGATCTCGGTGATTGTCAGTCTCGTCATCGCATGCGCGAGCGACCAGCAGTAGTAGTAATAAGTCGCATCGCGAATCACTTCACGATCGCGTTCGAATTGGCCTGGATTGTTGGAGACGGTGAAGTTCTTGATAAGCCAATCGCGGGCGGCGACGACGCGCGGATGATCGGGCGGCAACCCGCACGCCAGCAGCGCGCGAACCCCGTCGGCGGTCATCGAGCCGTACGAGTGGAATCGAACCCGCCCTCGTGAATCGGTCCCGGCCACGCCTGCTTTGTTCCTGGCGGTGTCGTACGGCGCGAAGAAGAATCCGCCGTCATCGAAACGCGCGTCGTCGGTGTCGAAGTTCTGGCAGCGCTGCACAAACACGAGCGCATCGCGATAGACCGGATCGTCAGCCGCTACCTTCGCGCTGCGGAATGCACCGAGCGCAAACAGCGTAGCCGATAGGTTTCCGCCCTCGGGAACTCTCGGGTTCGGCGAGATCTTCGGCTGGGTCGGAATATCCGGCGAATAATTCCATCCGCCGAAACTCTCGTCCATGTGAACCCATCGATTCCGCTCGTTCATTTGCCGATCGCGCAGGAACTGGATCCACTCCATCTGCCTTCGCGTGTGCTGCCCATCGAACCCAAGCACCCACGAGATCTCCGCCGCGGTGTATACCGCGAACGTCGGCGGATCGAGCGGAACTTTCGCGAGATAATCCCGCCCGCGTGCGAAGCTCGTCCGCGATGCGTCATCTGTCGCGACGAAGAATAGCGAAGTGAGCACGTGTCCCGTGAGCGACGGGCCATCTTTCATGATGCCGTAAGTATGCGATCGCCAGGCGCCGTCCTGATCCTGTTGCGCGACGAGGAAGTCGCGTGCAGGATTCAGCGCACCATCAATCTCCGCGCGGGTATTTGCCGAACAGAAAGAGTTTATGAGCCACAGATGAACACAGATGCACGCAGATAGGATTTGATTCCTGGTTTTCATCTGCGTGTTTCTGTGCCCCATCTGTGGCATTAACTCTTAGGGTTTGATCTTTCCCGCGATCGCGCCGCCATTGGCGGTGCGATCGACCGTCAGCGTCATGATCGCCGCCGCCGTGCAGAAGGTCCGGCCGGTGATGCAATGCTGGCCGCTCCAGCTTCCGTCTTCATTTTGGACGCGGCTGAGATTTTCCGTGATCGATTTGTCCCACTTCTCCCACGCATCGCCGCCGGTGGCAATCAATGTTTCACCGATGTTCATGTAGCTTAGAAATTCTTCGCCGCCGTTGGAGCCGAAGCCGGCGAGGAACCGCGCATCCGCCAGTTGCTCCGCCACCGCGCCGCGTGCGGCGACCATTTCGCGGCGATTATTGTCGATCAACTGAAGCTTATCCTGCGCCGCCTGCCGCTGCGCGGGCGCGGTGGCGGGAGATGCGGCCTGCTCGCGCAGCGCGGTTTCTAATCGCACGTTCGTGTCGTCGGAATCTTTCATCGCACCGAGGTTCGCCGACGCCGCGTACAGCGCTATGCCCGCCGAGCCACCGGCGCCGAAGCTCTTGCTCTTCTCGTCATATTGTCCTTGTGCGTACTTCTCTGCGCGTTCGCGAACTTGTTCATCCACCTTCGCGCCGTTCTGCGCCGCGCGGTTGATCGCCTTGGCGCACATGCCTTGCGCCAACACCGGCGCCCAGCCGCCTTGCACGAACGAGCCATCATCCTTCTGATTTTTCCCGATCTTGGCCAGCACCTTCTCGAGCGCGTTCTCGACACGCTGCCGCGTTGCTGCGTCCGGCATTGAGTTTCTGACTTCCGCCAGCAGTAGGGCCGTCATGAATGTGTCGATGTGCGGGCCGAGCTTTGATTGCAACCGCGTGCCTTTCAATTGCGTTACGTCGAGCGACTCGTAGTCCGAAGCTTCAACTTCGGTGCACACGAACTCGATCGCCCGCTGCACGTTCTTCGCATGAGGGCCATCGCTGGCGGTGCTGCCGGCGCGCATGAGCGCGAGGCTGGCGGCGCACGTGTCGGCCACGTTCGCGACGTCGCGCGGCTGATTGTCGCCGGCGCCCATGTTGGCCGCTTCTTCGCCTTGGCCCCATCCGCCCGATTCGAGCTGCGTGTTCACCAAGCGATCCAATCCCTTTTTCACGTTCGCGCTAAGCTCCTTCGGCGTAATCGGCTGTGTCGAAGGCGCCGTAGCCGGCGCGGTTGTCGGCGAGGCTTCATCTCGCGCGAGCAACGGACTCCGCGAAATCAGGATGGATGTGGCACTCAACGCCGCGACGACGATCGCGGTGCGGACGATAACTCGTGACATGATGATCTCCTTCTCGAATTGATCAGAAGCAGCGAACCGCTATCCGTTTTCGAATCCGACGCGGGGAATCGAGAAAAGTTCCGCGGAATCGGTAATATCCAAAACGTGAGCACCACCAACGACAAAATCCGCTGGGGAATCCTGAGCACCGGGGCGATCGCGAAATGCTTCGCCGGGAATCTGGCCGCCAGCAAGACCGGGCGGCTGCAAGCCGTCGCGTCGCGCGATCAGTCAACGGCCGACAAGTTCGGCGATGAATTCGGCGTCCCTAAACGGTACGGGCGCTACGAAGATCTGCTGGCCGATCCGACGGTTGATGCGGTTTACATCGCGCCGCCGCATCCGCTGCACGCGGTCTGGGCGATCCGCGCGGCCGAGGCGAAGAAGCACGTGCTCGTCGAGAAGCCGATTGCGGTCAATCATGCCGGCGCGATGACCATGATCGAGGCGGCGATCGCCAACAACGTCTTCATGATGGAAGCCTTCATGTACCGCTGCCATCCGCAGACTGCCAAGCTGATCGAGCTCCTCGGCGAGCGCGCGATCGGCGACGTTCGACTGATTCGTGCCTCTTTCAGTTTCCACGCCGGCTTTCATGCGGAAAGTCGCATCTTCAAGAATTCACAAGCGGGCGGTGGGATTTTGGATGTCGGATGCTATACGGTTTCGATGACGCGATTGATCGCCGGCGTCGCAACGGGAAAAGAATTCGCCGATCCGATCGACGTGCGGGGCCAGGCGCATCTCGGTCAAACGGGTGTGGATGAATGGGCAATCGCCGATCTCCGGTTTCCGGGCAGCATCCTCGCGCAGCTGTCGACCGGCGTTTGCTTGAATCAAGAAAACGACGTGAAGATTTTCGGCACGGCAGGCCAGATCACGCTGCCGAACCCGTGGGTTGCGAATCGCAAAGACGCCGAGCCCGGGCGCATCATCGTGCTGCGGAACAACGAACCATCCCGCGAGATCGCCGTGGATGCAGACACCACCGCGTTCAGCTACGAAGCTGATGTCGTCGGTCGCGCCATTCTGTCGGGGAACAAGCAAGCGCCCTCTCCCGCGATGAGCTGGGATGATTCGCTGGGCAACCTGCGCACGCTCGATCGCTGGCGCGAATCCATTGGATTGATCTATGAATTCGAATCGCCGCTTGCGTTTTCGCGTCTGTCCATTGACGAACGAGCATTAGCGCGCCGCGCTTCGCACAACATGAAGTACGGTCGAATTGCGGGCGTCGACAAACCCATCTCGCGCCTCGTCATGGGTTGCGACAACCAAACATCGCTCCCGCACGCCGCAGTGATGTTCGACGATTTCTTCTCGCGCGGCGGAAACACGTTTGACACCGCCCATATCTATGGCGGCGGACGACATGAAGAATTCTTCGGACAATGGCTCACCAATCGTGGCGTGCGCGATGATGTTGTCGTCATCAGCAAGGGCGCGCACACGCCGTTCTGCAATCCGATCGACATCACGATGCAACTCAAGAAGAGCTTGGACCGCATTAAGATCGATTCGGCCGAGATCTACCTGATGCATCGTGACAACCCGGAAATTCCGGTGGGCGAGTTCATCGACGTGCTGAACGAACACGTGCGTGCCGGCCGGATCAAAGTCTTTGGCGGCAGCAACTGGTCGTTGGCGCGGGTTGAAGAAGCGAACGCATGGGCGAAGCAAAACGGCAGGCAGGGATTCTCCGTCGTCAGCAACAACTTCAGCTTGGCGAGGATGGTTGATCCGGTGTGGGCCGGCTGCATCACCGCGAGCGATCCCGAATCGCGCGCGTGGCTGACGACGCACCAAATGCCGCTGCTCTCGTGGAGCAGCCAGGCGAGAGGATTCTTTCTCCCTGGGCGCGCCGCGCCGGACAAGCGCGAGGACGAAGAGCTCGCACGCTGTTGGTATAGCCAAGACAACTTCGCCCGGCTTGCGCGGGCAAATGAGCTTGCAGAGGAGAAAGGCGTCACGCCTATCAACATTTCCCTGGCCTACGTGCTGCACCAGCGATTCCCAACGTACGCACTGATCGGCCCGCGGACGCTGAGCGAGACGCGAACGAGTTTGCCGGCGCTGGACGTGACGCTGACCGACGCCGAAGTTGAATGGCTGGTGAACGGCGGTGGCAAATGACAAATAGTGGGTCTGGCGATACAACCGGCCGCATGTCGGCAGATCAGAAAATTTCCATCGATCAGGTTCGGCACGTCGCCAAGCTGTCGCGCCTGGCGATCGATGAAGAACGCGCGCAACGGTTTGCCGGGCAGTTGGAATCGATCCTCGAATACGTCGCGCAGATCGGCGAGGTCGATGTGTCCGGCGTCGAACCAATGGCGCACGCGCTGCCGCTGAAGAACGTGTTGCGGGAAGACGTGGTCGCCGGGGCGCTGCCGGTGGAAAAAGTCCTCCAAAACGCCTCGGAGACCGACGGGCCGTACTTCAAAGTTCCCAAAGTGATCGGCGGCGATGAAGACTCGGCGGGGTGACCGATGCCACAATTCGACACGATCATCTCTGCTTGCGAAGCCATCGCCGCGAAAACAGCTTCGGCGACGGAGCTGGTGCGCGAATCGCTCGATCGAATTCAATTGCTCGATCCAAGTTTGCATGCGTTCAACAGCATCTGGGCTGATCGCGCAAGCCAGCGCGCAAAGCTGGTCGATGAACGGCAAATTTCCGGTCCGCTCGCGGGCGTCGTTATCGCGATCAAAGACAACCTGTGCACCGAGCACGGCCTGACGACTTGTTCATCCAAGATCCTGGCGAACTTTCGTTCGCCTTATGACGCCACGGTGGTGAAGAGACTCGAATCGGCCGGCGCGATCATTGTTGGCAAGACGAACCTGGACGAGTTCGCGATGGGCAGCTCGACCGAGAACAGCGCGTTCGGCCCGACGCGAAATCCGTGGGATACCGATCGCGTGCCCGGCGGAAGCTCCGGAGGAAGCGCGGCGGCGGTGGCGGCGGGAATGGTCGCCGGCGCGCTCGGTTCCGACACTGGCGGCTCGATCCGTCAACCGGCCGCCCTGTGCGGGCTCGTGGGTTTGAAGCCGACGTACGGCCGCGTCAGTCGATACGGTCTCGTCGCGTTCGCGAGCTCGCTCGATCAGATCGGCCCGTTCGGGCACACCGTGGCGGATGTCGCGTTGATGCTGAACGTGATCGCCGGGCACGATCCGAAAGATTCCACCAGCGCGACGGACGCCGTGCCGGATTATCTGGCGACGATCGAACAGCCGATCAAGCCGCTGCGAATCGGAATCGTGCGTGAATACCAGCTTACAGATGCGATCGATCCGGAAGTTCAGCGCGCCGTCGATGCGGCCGTCGATGTGTACAAAAAACTCGGCGCCGAGATTGTCGACATCAGCCTGCCGCACACGAAATACGGGATCGCGGCGTACTACATTATCGCGCCGTGCGAAGCCTCGTCGAACCTCGCCCGCTACGACGGCGTGCACTTCGGGCATCGCACGAATGAACCGGTGCGCGACATCGTCGAGCTGTTCAGCCGATCGCGCTCGGAAGGTTTCGGCGAAGAAGTGCAGCGCCGAATCATGATCGGCACGTACGC
>JACMJD010000312.1 GCA_014380825.1 Phycisphaerae bacterium
GTTTTCACCGCTCGCGCGGAGCGATAATGCGTCTACGATCCTGTCGCAATGCAACACTATCTGTCATCAATCATCGTTTTCCTCACGTGCGCTTCGCTCCCCGCCCAATCCGTCGTCGACCCGAATCTCCGCGTCAACAAATACGTCGGTGGTTTCGACACCCCGACCGGCGTGGCGTTTCTCGATGCCAACGGCACCGCGCTGGTCACCGAGAAGAACACGGGTCTCGTGAAGCTCGTTGAGAATCGCGCGGTCACGAAGACGGTCCTCGATCTGCCGGTTGCCACCGACAGTGAGCGCGGTTTACTGAGCGTCGCTCTCTCGCCGAATTTCGCGAGCGACAATTTCGTCTACTTCTTTCACACCGCCGCCCGCGCGGATGGTGGGGCGCCGATCAGCAACAAGATCTCGCGCTATCGCTGGAATCCGGCCGCCAGGACGCTCACGTTCGAGCGCAAGATCATCGACCTCCCCGGGGGGCCCGGGCCGAACCATGACGGCGGGAAGATCGCGTTCGCGCCGAACGGAAAATTGTTCGCGGTGATCGGCGATCTGAATCGCGATGAGCAGACGACGAACTTTGAGAACACTTCCACGGTGAATCGGGTAGCGGGAATCATCCGAGTTCAGCCGGATGGAAGGCCAATCGCCAGCAATCCGTTTCCGACACTAGGCAGCGCCCGCACGCCGCAGCAGGATCTGTGGGCGTACGGCATTCGCAACAGTTTCGGCATCGCGTTCGATCCGGTCA
Organism: Phycisphaerae bacterium; assembly: GCA_014380825.1. Next base: position 752 of record JACMJD010000312.1, read on the forward strand.
CCAGCGATTTGTGGGACACCGAAAACGGGCCGGATCGGATGGACGAGATCAACCGCGTCACGCCCGGCTTCAACAGCGGCTGGCAGGACATCATGGGCCCGATCGCGCGCAGCGGAAAAACGACCGCCGATCTGGTCAGCCTCGGTCTTCGGGCGAATTATCAGGACCCGAAATTGAGCTGGGACGAAACCGTCGCGCCGACGGATCTCGAATTCTTCAGCTCCTCGCGCCTCGGCACGCAATATCGAAACGACCTGTTCGTCGGCGACGTGAACACCGGCTCGCTGTATCGCTTCGACCTGACCAGCAATCGCAAGTCGCTCCAACTTCCAACCGCCTTGGCCGATCGCGTAGTCGACGATGGCGACAGCACCGCCGGCATCGTCTTCGGCAGCGGCTTCGGTGTCACCAGCGACATCGTCACCGGTCCGGGCGGCATGTTCGTGCTGTCGCTGTCGAACGGAACGCTGTATCGGATTTCGGAGAACCCGGCGGGAGCTGCAATGACCCGCGCGGTGCCGGAACCGATGAGCGCGATCTGGTGCGGTGCGATCGCTGCATTGTCTTGCCGCTTGCGGCGTCGCAAATGCAGCGATGTGAAAAGTCGATGATCTGATATGCGACGCCGCAAGCGGCGCGTCACTCTTCGTGCGAGTTCGCGCGCACGACTTCCACCACTTTGCACGGTGGCAACGCGTCCAGAAATAACTTCCCATACCGCTTCGACTTCACGCGACTATCCAGGATCACCACGATCCCCGTATCACTTCGGCTGCGGATCAATCTTCCAAACCCCTGCTTCAACTTGATCACCGCCTGCGGCACCGAGTAATCCATGAATGCGTTCCCGCCGGTGCGGGTGATCGCTTCGAGCCGCGCCTCGATCAGCGGTTCATCCGGCACGGCGAAGGGCAGCTTCACGATGATCACGTTCCGCAGCTTCTGCCCCTGCACGTCGATCCCCTGCCAAAAGCTGCTCGTGCCGAAGAGCACGGCGTTGTCGAGGGATCGGAAGCGATCAAGCAGTATCTTCCGCGGCGCTCCCTGGCCCTGCACGAGCAGCGGATAGCCGAGATCTTCGAGCTTCTCCTTCATCCGATTTCCGGCGTCGATGAGCATCTTGTAAGAAGTGAACAGAACAAACGCGCCGCCGTTGGTCTGCTTCAGATACTTCTCAATCTTCTCACAAGCGGCGGGGAGGAATCGATTGGTGTCATTCGGCTCGGGCAGATCGCTCTCGATGTAAAGTGTGGCCTGCGATGAATAGTCAAACGGCGAGCCGAGCTGGAGCGTGCGGCAGTCGTCCACGCCTAATCGATTGGCGGCGAATTGGAATGCGGAGTCGATGGGCTTCGACGCCGCAACGGGCTCGACGGTATCGCTGGCTTTAGTCCCGCGATTGGCGCGTGACGTACACAGTGTCGCGCTGGTCATCACCACGCTCGGCAGCTTTTCGAACAACTGCTTCCGCAATCCCTCAGCGACATTTACCGGCGCTGCATGCATGCTCACTCGCTTGGGCGTTCTGCCCGCGATGTCGAACCAATACACCGCGTCTTCCAGAGTCTGGCCCAGGATCGCGTCGACGGCCTCGGCCATGCCTCTTACCTTTTCGCTCATGGCGTTGACTTCGCTGATCTCCTCGTCCTCGGTCAGCGTGCTCATCAGCGATTTCAGGTGCTTGGCCAGGTCGCGCAGCTTGGGGGAGAGATCGTTTTCGATCACGCTCTTCTCGTGCACGCGGCCGTTGCCTCTTCCCGCCGTTTCCTGCCAGGCGATCACGCGCTCGAAGAATCGTTCGGTGATATCGCCCAGATCGACGACGTCGCGGATCGAATCGTTCGCGGCCCCTCCGTGCGAGCTGAGCATGCCTTTGCCGCGCTTCGTGTCGTAGAGCGCGCGGAGGTTGTAGCGGATCGATGATTCGGAAATCTTGATCCCGAAATGCTGCGCGGCGACATCTTCCACCGTGTGCGCTTCATCCAAGATCACCAAGTCGTACTTCGGCAGATAATTTACGCCCGCCATGCGCAGGCCCAAGTCGGAGAAGAACAGCGCGTGGTTGACGATCAGCAGATTCCCGCCATGCATGCGGCGTTTGGCCGATTGCCAGAAACAGTTCTCGTAGAACTTGCACTTCTTGCCCAGACAATTGCCGTGCTCGGCGCACACGCGATCCCACACGCCCGGATCGGGCAGTTGCGGCAACTCCGCAAGTGAACCGTTGCCGCGATTTTGCAGCATATCCTGCGTCCACTCTTCGATCGTCCAGAGTGATTCGAGCTGTTGCTGCTGATCGAACAAATGGCTCTGTCGCGTGCGCGTCTGCTCAAGCCTTCGCTGGCAGAGATAATTGCTTCGCCCCTTCACCAGCACGGCCGTGAATTCATCGGGATAGACCGACTGAAGCAGCGGGATGTCTTTCTCGATCAACTGTTCCTGAAGCGAAATCGTGTGCGTCGAGATGATAACGCGTTTCTTTTTCTTCACCGCGAACTCGATCGCGGGTAGCAGGTACGCGAAGCTTTTGCCGACGCCCGTGCCCGCTTCGACGAGCAGATGTTTGCCCTCCTCGAACGCGCGCGAGACGGCGCTGGCCATCTCAAGCTGCTGCGGGCGGTGCTCGTAACTCGCACCAAGCCGCCGCGCGATTGCACCATCAGGGCCCAAGATGCTGTCGATCAATTCGGTCGGCATTCGTTAGGGGTGGATTGTACCCTCGAACTCGACCGGCGTGGAGGCATCAGCCAGCAAGGGGTGGGGTACCAAAAGAAAGACCGGCA
>JACMJD010000313.1 GCA_014380825.1 Phycisphaerae bacterium
CCCACGCGACATCGCCGCGCGCCCGCGCTTCGGCGTAAGCGGGCCAGAGCGGGATCAGGAAGAATCCGATGAGCACCGTGACGATCGAGAATAATCGAAACGGCACGTTGTATTCCGTCACGGCTTGCGGCCCGAGAATTCGCGTGAGGACGAAGCTGTCGGAGGTGTACCCCACGGCGATGCTCGCGCCGATGACGAAGAACAACACGCTTGCCTTCAGCAGCCGCGTCGCGGTCGGCCAATGAAAATCGCGCCACGCGGGCGTGAGCCAGCGGCGCTGGAATCCGAAGAGGTAGATCGCGTTGATCCCGCGCACGACCAACGACGCGCCAAGCCAGAAGATCGTCAGGCCCACAAGTCCGTAACCAAGCCGGATCGAGATAAAAATCCCCAACAGTCCTAGCGCACTCATGCCCGCCTGGACAACGTTAGGCACGAAGCCTTCCTGATATCCGAGGTGCGTGGCCTGCACGACGTTGAGCGGCAGGCCGATCAGGAACAGCGCGACGCACCACGCCATGGCCGGGCCGGCTTCCGTCATCGCCAGCGGCAACTGCGCCTTGAACAGACTCGCCCAATCGACCATCGGATAAACCGCCGCGAAGATCGCACCCAGACAGATCGCCGCGAACGTCGTGATGAACAGCGCGCTGGACACTATGCGCCTTGCCTGCGTGCGATCATCGTTTCCCTGCGCCGCGGCAAGCTGGCTGATCATGCCGCTGCCCAGGCCCAGGTCGCTGATCGCCAGCATACCCATGAGGGCGGTGATCGTTTGCCACAAGCCATAACGTTCCTGCCCGAGATAATTCAGCGCCAGCGGGACGTAAACAAACATGCACAGCGAATAAATCGCCTTGGCGCCGAATGACGCCGTCGCGGACAAGACGATGCGGCGATGCCGCTCGTTGGCGCGCCCGCCTTCGGTTGTGGTGTCGAATGGACGAAATCGCAGCAGCGATAAATAGCCGCGCAGTCGTGTGAACAAGCCGACTTGTTTCGTGGCCGATGTCATCGCTTGCCCAGCGCCGCCAGAAGTGCGTCCGCGCGCGCGGACCAGGTCAGGTTGCTCAGATCGTACTCGACATCCGATTCCGTCGCGGGCGACTTCATCGCCGCTTCGATCGCATCGGCGAAACTCTGCGCGGTCGGTTCAACGTAGATTCCTTTGTCGCCCAACACTTCCGCGACCTCACCCACCTTGTTTGCAATCACCGGTCGCTTCGCCTGCACGTAGGCGAACGTCTTGCTCGGACAGCGGCACAGGTTCAGCAGCGTTTCGCGGATCGGAAACAGCAGCACGCGCGCGTGCCGCAAGTGCCGCCACAGGTCGTCGCCGGATTGATAGCCAACCAGATGCAAGTTCGTCAGCTCGTTCTTTGCGACAAACTCACGCATCCTCGGCATGTCGTCCCCGTCTCCCACAAGCGTGATGTTCGGACGAAGACCTTGCTGCTGAAGCAGCAAGGCCGCTTCCAGCAGCAGGCCGTGATCGTAGATCGAGTAAAAGCTGCCCATGTAAACCGCCGCGGGCTCCGCGTGCGGGGAATGTCCGTCAGCGGATTGCTGAAGATACGTCGCGTATGGAATGTATTCGGCGTCGAGGTTGAACAGATCCTTGAACTGCTTCTGCAAATACCGACTGGCAACGACGAGCAGCATCGACCGGTTCCGCATCCAGCGATCGAGGAACTTCTCGCGCGCGCGCCGATGCAACGAAAGCTGATCGCGCCGCGCTGGCCATTCATCCCAATCGCCGACAACTTTCTGATTCGGCATACCCGCCAGCGCGAGCCATGCCTTGATCGAAGGGTTCAGCACGTGCACAAAGTCCGCGCTGATCTGCTTTATCAATTTTCGACGCGTCGCGATCTGACGGAGTGATGATGGGTTCGGCGTGTAAACCACCTGCGCCTTCGGCGAAACGTTCAGCTTCTCGTGGTTGTACGGTACGTCATCGACCAGGTAGGTCACGCGATGTTCGCGCGCGAGAAACTCGTTGCCGATCTCGCGCATGCGCACCATCGATGCGTTGCCCTGCCACGTGCCGGATGTGAAGAAGCAGTAGTGCATTTGCCTTGCTCGCCGCTTGCGGGTCGCAGATCAGGCGATTCAAGCTCTCGAATCGCCGCATCTGGGACGCCGCAAGCGGCGAAGACCCTCACAGCAGACGTCGCTGTCGCAGCGCGTTCAGCAGATCGTCCGTCCGCGCGGACCACGTTTGTCCCGTCAGATCATATTCGACATCGCCGCGCGGTTCGCTCAGCGCGCGATCGATCGCATCGGCGAACGCTTCGGGCGTCGTCTCGACGTATGTCGCATTCTCGCGCAATAGTTCTTCCACCTCGCCCACCCGGTTCGCGATGATCGGCCGGCGCGCCTGGGCGTAGGCGAAGGTCTTGCTCGGACCTCGGCAGAGGTTCTGCAAGGTCGGGCGGATCGGAAACAACAGCACGGTTCCGTGTCGCACGTGCCGCCAGAGATCATCGCCGGCAAGAAAGCCCGTGAGCGTGACGTTCGCGAAATTCCCATCGCGCACCCACTGCCGCCACTTTTCCAGGTCCGGACCTGATCCGATGACATACAGCGGCGGTTGCTTGCCGCGATCCTTCAGCAGCTTCATCGCGTGAAACACCAGATCGTGGTCGTACGTCGAGTCGTATAAGTTCCCCAGGTACACGGCCGTCGGTTGCGTGTAGGGCGATTCGCCGTCCGGGCGGCGCGATTCCAGATACGTCGCGAACGGCACGTACGCCGCATCGATATCGAACTGCCGCTTGAACTCCGCCTGAAGATATTTGCTGGCTACCACGTGCAGGACAGCGCTCTTCCGCGCCCAGCGATCCGCCGAGCGCGCGAGTATCGTTTGGATGGGCGGCCGTTTCCCGCGCGCCTGCCACATGTCCCAATCCGCCACCAGCTTGCCGCGCGCGGCGCTGGAACCAACCAGCGCCAGCCACGCTTTGGGCAATGGATTCAACACGTGAACGAAATCGGCGTTCACGTCGCGAAGCGTTTGTCGTCGCGACGAAATCTGCTTCAGCGAACGCGGATTCGGCGTGAACGCGACGCGCGCCTTCTCATGCAATCTCAAATTCTTCGGATCGCGATTGAACGGAATATCGTCGACGACATACGTGACATCGATCCCCCGCTTGCACATCTCACTGCCGAATTCGCGCAGCCGAACAAAGCTCGATGCACCCTCCCACGAGCCGACAGTTGGAAAGCAGTAATGCACGAGTTTCTACGCGCCAACCAGCTCGCGATAGATTTGCTCCAGTGGCTTCGTGATCTCCCAACCCGGATAGTGCGATTTGAACTTGCTCATGTCCGAGATGTAGCAGATGTGATCGCCCTTGCGGTTTTCGTCCTTGTAGCTGTGCTGCATTTTCTTGCCGGTCAAACCCTCGGCCGCTTTGATCGCTTCGATCATGCTGCACGAATTCTGCCGGCAGCCGCCGAGGTTATAGACTTCGCCGGGGCGGGGATTCTTGGCGAAGGTTTCGAACGCGCTGATCACGTCGAAGCTGTGGATGTTGTCGCGGACTTGTTTGCCCTTGTAGCCGAAGATCGTGTACTGGCCGCCTTCCTTGGCGACTTTGAAGAGATAGTTCAAAAAGCCGTGCAGTTCGACGCCGCTGTGGTTCGGGCCGGTCAGGCATCCGCCGCGGAAGGTGCCGGTTTTGATGCCGAAGTATTTGCCGTATTCCTGGCACAACACGTCGGCAGCCACTTTGCTGGCGCCGAACACGCTGTGCAGGCAGCGGTCGATCCGCATGTCTTCGCGCACGCCGTTGAAATCTGATTTGTCGGCGTAGTCCCAGCGCGTTTCGAGTTCCTTCAGCGGCAGCTCGTTCGGCACGTCGCCGTAGACCTTGTTCGTGCTCATGAAGATGAACACGGGATCGCACTGGTTCGCATCGCGCGCCAAGCGCGTGGCTTCAAGCAGATTGAGCGTGCCGACCGCGTTCACATCGAAGTCATCATACGGTCGCTTGGCCGCCAGGTCGTGCGAGGGTTGGGCAGCGGCGTGCACGATCAAGTTGGGCTTCAGATCCGCGATCAGTTTCACGACCGCGGCGCGGTCGCGAATATCGAGTTGGTTGTGATGGAAATTCTTCGTCGCGCTCTTGAGACGATTCAAGTTCCAAGTGGTGTCGCCCTTGGGGCCGAAGAAATCGGCGCGCATGTTGTTGTCGACGCCGAACACACGCCACCCGCGCTGGTCGAAATACGAGACCGCTTCAGAGCCGATCAAACCGCTGGAACCGGTAACGAGGACAGAGTTCATGGGGTGCGGAAATATACCGGATCAGGCGGCGTTTCGCGCTAGTTGCACGATTAGCTATGCGGGCTAGTTGTAGCTGTGCCCGACCGGTCGGCCGTAGTCGTCAAAATCGGGGATCGCCAGTGCATCGTTGATGACCGGGAACGCGCCGCCCGTGCCATCATATCCGGGCATGAAGCCGTACTCGGCGTTCAGGCGCAGCGCGGTAAGCTGCATATCGCGCACCTTGAAGCACATCCCGGAAATCAGCCCGATCATCATGGCCATTCGATAACCATTGAAGCTCGCCGTTGCCATGCCCAGCACGCCCTGCTGCACGCCCGCGACAATTCCCAATCCGCCGATGAGCACCGAAGCGCGATCGTTTCCGGCGCGCACGAGCTTCATGCCGACGAACACCGGACTCCAAACGGCCAGCACGACACCGAGAAATCCGATGATGCCGACCTGCACCAACGTGCTGCTATATGCATTGTGGTGAAAGCCAAAACCGACGGCCGAATCCAAACCGGTCGACTCCTGCGCGCCGAAGCCTCGGCCCATCAGCGGATTCACGAGCCACATTTCCAGTTCGACCTGAATGGCCGGCAGGCGCGTGTCCCATGCTTTCTGGTCGCTTTGTTTCAGTCGTTCGCTTGGCAGCAGCGAGATCACGCGGTCTTCAAACGTCTTGTGGAAGTTTCGCCCGGTTGCCGCCGACGCAACGTGCAGACCGATCCACAGGCTCAAGACCAGCGCGATCGCGGCAAGGATGAGTCGGAAGCCCTGCCTGATCCGCTGCCCGGGCCGCAGCCCCAGCGGCACCGCCCCGATCGCGGCCACCTGCGCCACCCAGTCGCTGCGATGCAGCGGCGCCAGCTGTCCGATGAAGCAGAAGCCGGCCAATACCAGCGCGATCGGCGTGGGGAACAATCTGGTCCCCGACAAGACCGAATACAGCAGCAGCGCGCAAGCGACGCCGGCGTAAACCGTGACGAACTGCACGGTTCGCAGCGCGTTCGTATCGCCGTGCAGCGCGTACCGTTCCGATCCGCGCGCGAACGCGGTGAGCAGAAAGATCGCGGTCCCAATGCCGGCAAATATGAATGCGTATGGAATCTTCGAGGCGGCTTTCATCGACGGGATCAAGCGGTATCCCGTGTAGACGGCCGCAAGCATTCCGAAGAACTCGCGCGAGAAGATCAGTTTCCAGCGAAGCGCCGCGTCGTGAAAGAACATGCCGAGCATGCCCATCAACTGCCCGATGACCAGGCACAACATGCAGATGACGAAGACGGGATGCGTGCGATCGACCGGGTCATTCGTGGGCTTGTGCGAGCCGCCGACGAAAATCGCGACGGTGAAGCCAAGGATCAGCATGGCTTCCATGATCCCGACCGGCACGCCGGCGATCTCGACGCGATAGATGTTCTGAAAGCCAGCCGAGCTGACACTCGCATTGAGTATCGTATATATGAAGAGCAGTAGTACCATGCAGTCAACTCATCATCGGCACAGACGCTATAGGTGTCGAGCGGTACATCGTTACGGGCTAGATGCGAAGCGGGTTCACGGTTTCAACAACCCGGATTCAAAATGACGCCGCACCGTCGCAAGTGTTTCATTCAGGCGGCTTTGTACGGAAACCGGGCGGCCAAAACTGGTTGGCCGTCACGAGGTTCCGGGCGAAGCGACGCTCGATGAACTGGAACATCAGCATCGCCCCAAAAACCGCCGCGGCAAGGCCTCCGATCCTCGAAGTTGCCAAATAAACCGCATTTTTGCCCGGCGTGGCAAAGGAAATCAGGTAATTGACCGTGAAAAACGCCGTGAAATGGATCAGAAACAGCGAGTACGACCGCTCGCCGATCCACAACATCAGCGGCGAGCTCAGCGTTTTCGCCAGCCTGGTTCGTGGCGACCATGCCAGGATGATCACGCCGCCGTACAAGAAACCGTAACCGATGTGATAGTCGAGCCGAGCTTCCGCCGTCGCCAGCAGGATGTAAATGGTGCCGAAGATCACCATCGCCCACCCCAGCGAGCGTGGCCAGTCATACTTGGCGATCGCGATTCCTAGCAAAAAGCACGATGAGTAGACCGCCAAGTGCTGGAACGAGGTCCAAGCGTTCGGCCGGGCGAAATCCACCCATCGATTGATCCAGATTCCCAGCGCCATGCAGAGGATCGCCATCGCAGCGAAGAAGAGCCGATCCATCTTCCGCCACGCGAACAGCGGCAGCAGCAGCGGGACGATCAGGTAGAACAAACCCTCAACGCTCAGGCTCCACCACGCCACGTTGTAGTGCGGCCAGCCGAAGCTCACGATCCCAAGCTGCTGTGCGACCCCGGTGAAGCTGAACTCAGCGTGCGGATTTTCGCGCGTCACCCAGGTCGGAAAGCGGATGTACACAAACGCCAGCAACGCTTCGAGGCCAAGCGCCACCAGATAAGGCGGGAACAATCGCTCCACACGACGGCGCAGATATGAATTGGTGTTGAATTTCCGTCGCCCGCGCAGGTATGGCCGAAGCAGCACGACGCCACTCAGCACGAAGAACAGTTCGACACCCGAGCCGGTCGTCTGCGCGAGGAGATTCGAGAAATACACGAACCCGTGATTCGCCAGCCAGAGCTTCAGCGGTTCGCCGAGCAGATGATGAAACATCACCAGCCCGACCGCGACCGCGCGCAGGCCGTCCAGCTGATGAAACCGTTCCGGCGGCGCACTGACATTGGCCGGCGCGGGTTCAGGCGCGCTCGGATCGATCGAGGCGGAATGAGTCGTGACGCTGCTCAACTTCGTGCGCGTAAGCCTGTGCGAATGAATCCGGGAGCAAAGGCGATTTCTTGACGCTCTGCGCGGGCGAATGATAGACTTTCGCGCCCCTGATGACCAGCAGTCCATTAGCTCCGGCGCCGTCGTCCGACGCGCCGGCCAGTCGCGTTTCGCTGCGGTTTGCTCTCTCGATTTTCTTCCTCGCGATTGTCGCGCAGTGGCTGGTCTACAGCCAGAGCTTCGCTGTCAAACCCGCATCCGACGATTGGCCGATCGTCAACGAGATTCATCGCGGAAACTTGCAGGGCGTCGGCGCGTTCTTCACGGACAGCGTGATCCAGATCGGCTATCGACCGTTGAAAAGCCTGGCGATCTGGTGGTTCGGCAATCTCGATCCGAATC